>CAMOVA010000001.1 GCA_946626905.1 uncultured Bacillota bacterium
ACTATATTATTATTTTTATGATAATAAGTTGTATTAATACTATAATTAATTATAAGAGTTAATATAAGTACTATTAAATTAATTATTATCTTCTTTTTCATCTAATGTATATCCTATTCCTTTTACTACTTTGATAAGTTTTTCATCATCAAATTTTTCTCTTATTCTTTTTATATAAACTCTTAAAGTATTATCATATACCATATTACCTGTTTCTTCTTCTATTTTATCTAATAAAACTTCTTTGGGAACAACTTTATTTTTATTATTCATAAGTAATAAAAATATCTTAAATTCTAATGTGGTTAAGTTTATTAATTTTTCATCTTTATATACTTCGTATTTTTCTAGATCAATTTTTATATGATTACTTTTAATATTATTTTTTAATATTTTTTTTATTCTCATTAAAAGTTCTCTATTTAAAAATGGTTTTACTATATAATCATCAGCTAATTCTAACCCAGTTACTATATCATCTTCAGTATCTTTTGCTGTTAAAAATACTACTGGATAATTATATTCACTTTTTATATATTTGCATAAATCAAATCCATTACCATCAGGTAAAGTTACATCTAATATAACTAAATCATAATTCTTGTCTAAAACATTTAATGCTTCTTGATAAGTATTAACTATATCAGTATTATAGTGTTCACTTTCTAAGTAATGTTTTAACCCTTTAGCAATAATTGAACTATCTTCGACTATTAATATTTTCATTAAAACCACCATAGTTATTATACTATAAATTTAATAAAAAAAGAAATAATATTAAATATTATCTCTTCTTATTGTTTCAATTATATTTTGTTTATTAATTTTATTTAATGAATACTTCATAGTTATTCCTACTACTAAGAATATAAATATAGTTGATATTACAATAGCATTCATTGGAATACTAAATCCGAAATCAATTGATCTTGCGAATGCTTTATACATTAAATATGATAAACCACTACCTATAATACATCCTATAAACAATGATTTTGCACCATATAATATACTTTCTAATCTTATCATTCTATTAAATTCACGTTTAGTCATACCTATACTTTTTAACATAGCAAATTCTTTACTTCTTAAACTCATACTAGTAGTTATAGTATTAAAGATATTTGTTACTCCAATTAATGTGATAACAATAATAAATCCATATAAGAATACTGAAATCCATAAAACCATTTTATTCATTTCACGTGCTATTCTTGAATAGTTTTCAATATTTATATTTTCAATTTCTAGTTTTTCTATATCTTTTTCTAATTTATCAGGATTGCTTGTTTTTATTTTCAAAGTATTAAGGCTTAATGTAGAATCTATTTTATTTAATAGTTCATCACTTACTAAAAATACTCCTCTATTATCACCTAATAAGTATAAGTCCATACCATTATTTTTAGTAACTCTTGCGACTGATATTTTATATTCTTTATTATCTTCATTATAGAATGTTAAAACATCATCTTCTTTAAAATTATATGCTTTAACTATTTTTTTAGTAACAGGATCTTTTTCAATAGAATTTTCTATATATATTATTTTATCTTTTACATCATTATAATTTAAATTTAATTTTTTTAGATATTCCTTATATTCTTTATTACCTATTGCGTTTAATGATATGCTTGCGTCTTTATATTTATCATCTGTTTCATAACCTTCTTTTAATATTAAATCTTTACTAGATAATATTGAATAATCATCTACACCTTTTAATTTAATAATATTATTAAAACCTTTTAAAGTGATTTCATCTGAATCATTTAAATTACGTACTTGAATATTATGATAACTTTCTTTATAGAATAATCCAGAAACTTTAAATAAACTATTTGTAAAGAATGATAAAGCTATAAATATAGAAATACTTACTACTAAAGATATAACAGTTGTACGATATTTTTTCTTATTTCTTTTTAAATTTTTATATGATATTACTCCACCTATTCCAAATAATTTATTAATAATCTTAGGTGTTTTTAATTTTTTCTTTTTGATTTTTATATCATTATTTGATCTAATTGCGACAATTGGGGATACTTTCGATGCTTTAACAGCAGATTTTAATGACGAAAGTAATATTGTTATTGAGCCAAGTATAATAGACATTAAAATAGCTAAGGCAGGAATATTTACTACAAATTTATCAGTTCCTGAAATCATATCAGCAAACATAGTATTAGTAAATAATATTAAGATATGTATTACTGAATATCCAAGTAATATACCTAATGGAATACCTATAACACCTAAAATAAATCCTTCAAATAAAACAGATTTTCTTATTTGTTTTTTAGTAGCTCCTATACTTGCTAACATACCAAATTGTTTCATTTTTTCAGTTATTGATATTTCAAAACTATTTCTTATTACAAATACACTTGTAACAACTATAATACCTAATACAATTGCGACAATTGAGTAAAGTGACTTCATAGTTTCACTATTACCAGAAACACCACTCCACATAAGTAAATCTTTATTATATTGAACACTATAATTTTTCTTTATTTTATCAGTTGTTTTATAAGTTTTTCTGATATTTTTATAAACTAACTTTATACTTAATGCCTTATCAGCTGTTTCTAGTTTAGTAATAAATGAATCTAAACCATAATCACCGGTATATATTCCTACTACTTTATAATTTAGTGTTTTTTCATGTTGCTCACTATTTTCTAATTCTTCTTCTCCATAAATTATTTCATTATAATTATCAGGAACAACATATGCTTGTAATGTTACATTTTCATTTAACTTGTAATTAGAATTAGCAGAAACAATTACTTCATTTTTATTTTTTGGTAATCGTCCTTTTTCTAAATTCATAGTATTTAATTCATTTTTATCATAAGCAATTATAGGAAAACCTTCAGAAGCATATCCTATTGCTTTTTCTAAATAATATTTTTTTACATCATGATTATACATATAATATTTTAAATCTTTTTCATTTACATCCATAATCATCGCATGATAATCACCTTCACTTCTAACTATTGCATTAGTAATCGTTTTAGTAAATGAAGAAAACATACCTGCGACTGTACAAATTAAAGCTGTTGATAGAACTATTCCAATGATAGTTACAATACTTCTTTTTTTATTTAATTTTACATTTTTTAAAGTGAAATTATTTAATACTTTCATTAGTTATTCCTTTCATCTTTAATTATTTTGCCATCTTCAATTGTAATAACTCTATCAGCATTTGACGCTATATCTAAATCATGTGTAATCATAATAATAGTTTGTTTATATTTCTTATTTGATAATTTAAGTAATGAAATTATATCTTCACCAGAATTTTTATCTAAGTTACCTGTTGGTTCATCTGCAAGTATAATTGCTGGATTATTAATAATAGCTCTAGCAATTGCTACTCTTTGTTGTTGACCTCCAGATAATTCATTAGGTAAATGTGTTTCTCTATTTTTTAAATTAAGTAATTTTAATACTTCATTTAATCTTTCTTGATCTACTTTATTTGAATCTAATTCTATTGGTAATGTAATATTTTCTTTAACATTTAATATAGGTATTAAATTATAAAATTGATATATTAAACCTATTTGTCTTCTTCTAAATATAGATATATCATCACTACTCATTTTATATATATCTACATCATCAATTATTACTTTACCACTTGTTGGTTTATCTACACCACCTATTAAATGAAGTAATGTTGATTTACCAGAACCAGAAGCACCAACGATAGCTACAAATTCACCTTGTTCTACTTCAAAGGATACATTATCAACTGCGACTACCTTATTATTACCTTTCCCATATATTTTATTTAATTTTTCTACTTTTAAAATTGCCATTTTATCTCCTCCATAATAAGTATATTAAATTAAAGTGACTTTAAAGTGACAAAAAAAATAACTAATCATATAGTTATTTTTCTTCTAATACTTTTTTATAAATATCTATTAATTCTTTTCCAACTAATTTTACATCTCTAGACATAGCAACTTTATAACCTTTATCAGTTAAATCAGGTAATTCATTATTTAATATTTTTTTAATTTTAGTTTCAAATTCATCAACATTTTTAGCTTTATAAACATTTATTGAATCTTCTAACCAATCTTCAAATACTCCTATGTCTCTAATTATTGCTTTACATTTACAAGCACAAGCTTCCATAATAGGGATTCCTTCTGTTTCTTCCAATGTTGGAAATATATATAAATCTGCACCTGATAAAGCACTTTTTATCATAGATGGTTCTACATAACCAGCAAAAGTTAAATTTGGAAGTTTTGTTGTTACTGCATCTTTTATTTTTTTAGGTACTAATTTTAAATCAGTATAACCAAACCAAATAAATTTATATTCTGGCATTCTTTTAGCAAGTTCAACAAAATCTAGTATTCCTTTTCTTTCTAGATATAATCCTATTGCCATTACAACTTTATCTTCTTTTTTATATCCATATTTTTTTCTAAAGTCATTTCCTAATTTTTCATCTCTTTTGAAAAATTTAGTATCAATACCATTAGAAATTGCTGTTATGTTTTTAAGCCCATAACCTTCTAATAATCTTTTTGAATAAGGTGTCGGTGTAATTATATGATCACCTAATCTATAACATTTACATATCCACCATTTAAATAATGGCGCAATCATATTTGAAAATTTAAATGAATTTCTAAAATCTTCCTCTGTTGAATGTGCATGATATATAACCTTTTTACCATGTTTTTTTGCTTTTTTAGCCATTCTATATGACTTAGGTCCAAAAAAGTTTATATGAACAATATCATAATCATCTTTAGGATTAGTAGTATATGGAATATTATTATCTTCTAATGCTCTCATTTGATGTTTTATAGCTTTTCCTAATCCTGATTTTCCTATTGCTTTTTCCATTTCTGTATATAATAGTACTTTCATACAATCACCAAATTAATTATAACAAATTAATTAATTTGTATCAACAAGTATTACATCTTCACCTATCTTTTTTATTTGATTCCATTTTATTTCTTCATCACTATTTCCTCTAAATAAATTAAACTTTGCCTTACCTATAATTAAAGCATTAATAGTTCCACTAGTATTTATTGAAATATCCACAATATTGCCTATTTTTTTACCATCTTTAATACTTACAATATCTTTATTTTGTAATTCTGATAAATACATGTTATCACCAATTAATTATATGTTATAGAATCATTCTTTTGATATTGTCTAATCCATTTTTTTCTAATCTTGATATTTGAGCTTGCGATATTCCTAAAATATCTGCGAGTTCTAACTGTGTTTTACCAGTTATATATCTTTCAATTAAAATATATCTTTCTTTTTCTTTTAATTTTTTTAATGCTTCTTTTAAAGCAATTTTATAATCTAATGAATAATAATTATTCTTTTTATCATCTAATTGATCTTCTAAATAAATGGTATCTCCACCATCATTATAGATTGGTTCAAACATACTTATGGGGCTTACCATGGCATCTAATGCATTGGCAACTTCAAATTCTGTAATTCCTAAATATTTTGCAATTTCACTTGTAGTTGGTTCTTTTCCATATTTATTTGTCAATTCTTCTTTTAATTTCATTATTTTATATGCTATATCCTTAACACTCCTTGAAACTCTAATACTCCCAGAATCTCTTAAGTATCTTCTTATTTCTCCTAATATCATTGGAACAGCATATGTTGAAAATTTAACATCATATTTTAAATCAAAATTATCAATTGCTTTAATTAAACCTATACACCCTATTTGAAACAAATCATCCATATTATCTACTCTAGTCTTATATTTTTTTAATATTGATAATACTAATTTTAAGTTTCCTTTTATTAATTCTTCTTTAGCTCTTTCATCTCCTCCTTGATATTTTTTAAACAATTCTACCATTTCAGTATTTGTTAAAACTTTAATATTCGCAGTATTCACATTACAAATTTCTACTTTGAAACGTGACATTTTATCTCCTTTCATTTATGTTATGATTATTTTTGATAATTTTATACATTTTATTGTATAATATATCTGTGAGGTAGATTATGAAAAAGATATTTTTATTTTTATTAGCAGTTATTTTATTTAATGGTTGTGGATATGACATGTATAAAATGCCAAAAGATGTTTATATTGATTTAAATGAAAATAAATTTAATGTTTTTGAAAAACATTCAACTAATGAATTAATTAAAAAAACTAATGCTAAAATAATATCAAAAGATATTTTAAATACAAATAAAATTGGCAAACATAAATATACAATTACTTATAAGTATAAAAAAAGAACTTATAAATATGATATTAAATACAATGTTGTTGATACTACTAAACCTGTATTTATAAGTAGTTTAAATAATGTAACTATTAAAATTAATAATGAAGAAGACTTATGTGATAGAATTTCATATGGTGATAATTATGATAAGAAAGTAACATGTAAAGTAGATGGTTTTATTGATTTTACAAAAGTTGGAATATATAATTTGGAATTTATATTAACTGATTCATCTAAAAATGAAAATAGGAAAAAATTTACAGTAGACATTGTAGATAAAATAAATACTAAAAAAGAAATTGATACTCCTAAATATATATACATAAATGATATAAAAAAATATAAAAATGATAATACTAGTATTGGTATAGATGTTTCTAAATGGCAAGGAAACATTGATTTTAACAAAGTTAAAAATGCGGGTATTGAATTTGTAATAATGAGACTTGGTTATCAAAAACAACCAAATGATAATTTTGAATTAGATCCAAATTTTAAAGAATATTATAAACAAGCAAAAGAAGCAGGTCTTAAAGTTTCCGTTTATGTATATAATGTTTCATTAAATGAATCTGATGGTATAAAGTGTGCGAAATGGGTTTTAAAACAATTGAATGGTGATAAATTAGATTTACCTATCGGATATGATTTTGAAAATTGGAAAGATTTTAAAAATTATAATACATCTATCCACGAATTAAGTCATGGATATTTAGCTTTTGAAAAATACTTAAAAAAGCATAACTATGAATCAATGTTATATTCTTCTAAATTCTATTTAGAAAATGTATGGTTAGATTATAACAATTCTAATATATGGTTAGCTCATTATACTAGTAAAACAGACTATAAAGGAAAATATATGTTATGGCAAATGACATCATCTGCTTTAATAGATGGTATAAAAGAAAACTCTGTTGATATTGATATATTGTACACAAAAAAAGAGAATTAATAATTCTCTTTTAATATTTCAAAATAACTTTGTGGGTGTGCACAAACTGGACAAACTTCTGGAGCTTCACTTCCATAATGGATGTGTCCGCAATTACGACAAATCCACATTTTTTCTTCAGTTCTTTTAAATACTTTTCCTGATTCAATGTTATCTAATATTTTTCTATATCTTTCTTCATGATGTTTTTCAATATTACCCACTGATTCAAATAGATAAGCGATATGATCAAAACCTTCTTCTTTAGCAGTTTCTGCGAATTCTTTATACATATCTGTCCATTCAAAATTTTCACCATTAGCTGCATCTTTTAAATTTTCTATTGTTGATGGAACACCGTCATTGTGTAATAATTTAAACCACATTTTAGCATGTTCTTTTTCATTATTTGCTGTTTCTTCAAAAATAGCAGCCACTTGTTCATAACCTTCTTTTTTTGCTTTTGAAGCATAATAAGTATATTTATTTCTTGCTTGTGATTCACCTGCAAATGCTGCCATTAAATTTTGTTCTGTCTTACTTCCTTTTAATTCCATACTTTACCTCTTTTCTTATTTCATTATAAATTAAATTTTTATGACAGTCAATATTATAAAAGTTTAAACTGTGAATTATATAATTCTGCATAAAAACCATTTTTTTCTATTAAACTATCATGTGTACCTTGCTCTATTATATTACCATCTTTCATAACTAAAATTAAATCTGCATTCTTTATGGTTGATAATCTATGAGCAATTATAAATGATGTTTTACCTTTTGTTAATTTATCCATAGCAGTAGCTACTAATTCTTCTGTTCTTGTATCAACATTAGATGTTGCTTCATCAAGTATCAAGAAAGGTGCATCTTCAAGCATACCACGAGCTATTGTAAGTAATTGTCTTTGTCCTGCTGAAATTGAATCATTATCTTTTATATTTGAATCATATCCTTTAGATAATGTTTTAATGTAATGATCAACACCGACTTCCTTACAAACTTTATATATATCTGAGTCAGATACATTTTCTTTATTGAAAATAATATTTTCTTTTATTGTTCCATCAAATACCCAAGTATCTTGTAATACCATTGTAAATAGTTCATGAATATTTTCTCTTGATAATTCCTTAATAGATATATTATCTATTAAAATGTCTCCATCATTTATTTCATAAAATTTCATAAGTAAATTTACTAATGTTGTTTTTCCAGCTCCTGTAGGACCTACAATAGCTACTTTTTTACCTGGTTTTGCGATTGCACTAAAATTATGAATTGTTGGTTTTTGATTTCCATCATATGTAAATGATATATTTTTAAATTCAATTGTTCCTTTAACATCTTTTTTATTTAATACTTTATATGACGATTCATTTTCTAATTCTTCTTCATCTAAAAATTCAAATACTCTTTCTGAAGCAGCAGCTGTTGCTTGAAGCTGTGTAAATGCTTGCCCTATTTGTGAAAGAGGTGATGTGAATAATCTAACATAAGCCATGAATGCAACTATTACACCAAAACTTATTACATCATTCATTGTTAAAAGAGCTCCTACTATACAAACCATAACATATCCAAAGTTACCTATAAATCCCATTAATGGCATCATAAGACCTGATAAAAATTGACTTTTCATATTTGAATCATATAATTCTTCATTAAGTTCATTAAATTTTTTCTTTGATTCTTCTGTACCATTATATACTTTTACCACATTTAAACTTGAATATATTTCTTCAATGTGTCCATTCAAATTTCCTAAACTTTCTTGTTTTTTTACAAAATATTTTTGTGATTTTGATAAGATTACTGCCATAAATATAAATCCAAATAATGTAGATACAATCGCAGTTATAGCCATTATATAATTAGTTATAAACATCATTATTATTGTTCCAAAGAACAATGTTACTGATGAGACTAATGTCGCTAATGAATGATTCATTGTAGATGCTATCATATCTACATCATTAGTTACTCTTGATAATATATCACCTGATTTATGTTTATCAAAATATTTAAGTGGTAATTTATTGATTTTTCTTGATATAGTTTTTCTTAATCTTTTAGCAAATTTATTAGAAACTATTGTCATTATTATTTGTTCAATATAAGTAAATAATGCACTAAGTACATATAAACAAATTAACAACAGTGTAATTTGTTTTATTTTACTCATATTTATTTTTGGATCTATAACTTTTTTAACACTATTAGGCATTTTATCTAGTTGTTTATATATTTTTTTAGAATCCATATCTTTACTAATTTTACTACTAATTAAAATATAATTAATTTGATCTTCAGAAGATATTTTTATACCATCTATTTTTATTTCTTCTAATAATATTTGTTTTACACTATTTGGTATTTCTATATCTTTAAAATTTCTATTATTTAAATTTAAAAGAGTTTTTTGTAATTTTATTTTTTCTTCTTTTTTTATTAATTGACCTTTATAAGTACTATCATTTTCTTCTTTTAATATATTTGTTATTGTTTTTTTAGTGCTATCACTATTTATATTTAACATTACTTCTTTTGTTAATTTTTCAGTATTATTTGTATCAACTATTAAACCCTTTGTTATTTCATTTGTTAAATCTCTAAGTCTATTAGGAGATACTATTGATAATATAGCACCTAAAACAGCAAGTGAAAGTGAAATAATAATTGAAGTCTTATAAGAATCTAATTCTTTTATTAGTCTTTTAATTGAACCTTTAAAATCATTTGCTTTATCCCCTACGCCTTTCATTGGTCCATGAGCTAAAGGAGTATTTTTTTTCTTACTCATATTCTAATTCCTCCTTTGATAATTGAGAAAAAGCAATTTGTTTATATACATCACATTTTTTCAATAATTCTTTATGTGTACCTATTCCTACTGCTTTACCATTTTCTAGAACTATTATTTTATCTGCATTCATAATAGTTCCAATTCTACCTGAAACTATTAAATTAGTTGCATTCTTAGTATATTTTTTTAATTCTGTTCTTAAAACATAATCTGTTTTATAATCAAGAGCACTAAATGAATCATCAAATATATATATTTCAGGTTTTCTTGCGATTGCACGCGCTATAGATATTCTTTGTTTTTGACCACCCGAAATATTAGTTCCACCACTTGAAATATGTGAGTTATATTTATGATCTAATTTTAAAACAAATTCTTCTGCTTGAGCAACTTTAATTGCTTCTTTAACAATACTCTCTGTATATTCTTTTCCATTATCACCATATGTAATATTTTCTTTTACAGTTCCATCAAAAATAACTGCTTTTTGAGGAACATATCCTATTTTATTATGAAGTGCTTCTAATTTATAATCTTTGATATTAATACCATCTATTAATATTTCACCTTCTGTTACATCATAAAAACGTGGCACTAAATTAATTAATGTTGATTTACCACTACCTGTTGATCCAATAAATGCGATTGTCTCTCCTTCATTTACTTTAAATGAAATATCTTCTATTACATAGTCAACCGCATCAGGATATTTAAATGAAACATTTTTAAATTCAATTGTTCCTTTTAAATCTGTATCATCACTAAACTTACCATCTTTTATACTATTTTTTGTATCTAATACTTCATTAATACGTTTTGCAGATACACTTGCTCTTGGAAAAAAGATAAATATCATTGCTAACATTAAAAAAGACATAATTACTTGCATTGCATATGATGAGAATACAATCATATCACTAAATATTGATAATTTAAGTGATAATGTAGCTTCCTTTATTAAATATGCTCCTATAAAATAAATGCTTAGTGTTAAAAAATACATAACTAAATACATAACTGGAGACATTACCGCAAATGATTTTTGTACAAACATTTGCTTACTTGTTAATTCATTATTTACTTTTCCAAATTTATCTTCCCAGAATTTTTCAGCATTAAATGCTCTAACTACTCTAATACCCGAAAGTTGTTCTCTAGTTACTCCATTCATCTTATCTGTTAATTTTTGTAACAACTTAAACTTTGGAACTACAATAAGTATTATTGTTGAAATTACTAACAACAAAATCATAACAGCTAAAGCTGTTGATAAACTCCATTCATAACTTTTATTAACTATTTTAGTTATAGCCCAAACAGCTGTTATAGGAGCTTTAATTAGTAACTGTAATCCCATTCCTATTAACATTTCTATTTGTGTAATATCATTAGTAGTTCTTGTTATTAAACTACTAACAGAAAAATCTTTTACTTCTCCTGTCGATAGTCCTAATACTTTCTTAAAAAGTTTCTTTCTTAATTTCAAAGAAAACTTAGAAGATAAAACTGCAATTACATATCCAACTATGACTGCAGTTACTAAACTACCAAATGCACAAAGCAACATAAACATACCATTATATAATATATCACCCATACTACTTCCTTCAGTTTGAACTAAAGTAGTAATTTCTGACATGTAATCTGGTATTTTTAATTCTAACCACACTTGTATAAAAATACATATAAATATTATTACTACTGTTAACCACTCTTTAACAGAAAAATTTTTTAATAATCTTATCAAATTATCACCTTACTAACATTATTCATTTTATCAAAATAACATATGTAAGTCAATTTAAATTATTACTCATTTACTATAAACAACATTAGTGTTTGTATATTGATTATTATTTAATTTTTCAATTCCTTTTGAGTTTAAAACTATAATTCCCATTACTACTACTATGAATAAAATCATATATTTGTTACTTACCATTTCTAACATACTATCACTCCTTTTTCTATATTGATTATATTACAAACACTTGTTCGTGTCAATACAAAATACAAAAAAATGTTCGTACTTTACATTTGCGAACAAACATTTGACAAACAAACAGATGTATGGTATAATTTTCCTATCGAGGAGGGATTTTATGGCTGAGCTTACAAAGCGTCAAGATGAAATATTATCATATATAAAAAAGTATATGGTAAAGCATGGATATCCACCTACTATAAGAGAAATTGGTAAAGCACTTGATCTATCAAGTCCTGCGACTATTCATGCACACATTAAAAATTTAGAGAAAAAAGGATTAATAAAAAAAGGAAGTTCAAAAAACAGAGCATTAGAATTATTAGTTGATAATGAATTTGCACATAAGGATGATTTAACTGTTGATGTACCACTACTTGGTAAAATAACTGCGGGAAGCCCTATTGAGGCTATTGAACATCCTGATGAATATTTCTCATTGCCAACTTACTTAGTCCCTAAAAACAAAAAAGTATTTACTTTAAATGTAAGTGGAACAAGTATGATTAATGCTGGTATATTAGATGGTGACATTGTTATTGTAGAACAAGCTAATACAGCACGCAACGGTGAAATCGTAGTTGCTATGACAGATGAAAATGAAGTTACTTTAAAAACATTTTATAAAGAGGATAACTACTTTAGATTACAACCAGAAAACGATACAATGGAACCTATTATTTTACAAAATGTTACTATTCTTGGTAAAGCCATCGGATTATATAGAAAAATATAAAAAAGAAATCATTTATTGATTTCTTTTTTCATTCTCTCTATTTTTGAATAAGTACATCCACAAAAGTTTTGTCTATATAAATTATATAATTTTGAAAGTTCTATACTTCTTTTATATCCATTACTTTTTTTGAAATCAGAACTTAAAAATTTAACGCCATATTTTTTTTCAAGTTTTTCCCCTATTTCATTTATTTTTTCTGCATTTTTATGAGGACTTACTGATAGTGTTGTTGTAAAGTAGTCAAAACCTTCTTCACTTGCTATTTTAGCAGCTGCTTCCATTCGAAGTGCATAGCATCCAAAGCATCTTAAGCCACCTTCTTTTTCTTGTTCTAAACCTTTTACTACTTTCTTAAATTTATCTCTATCATACTTTCCTTTTTTAAAATGTACTTTATTTTTAAATACCATTAATTTGATCAATCGCTCTTGTTCTTTTAATCTTTTTAAATATTCTTCTTCAGTATCTATATTTGGATTATAATAATACACTGTTATTTCAAAATAATTAGATAAGTATTCTAAAACATAACTACTACAAGGGCCACAACAACTTTGTAATAATAATTTCTTAGGATGTTCTGGATCTTGAGTCTTTAATATTTCTTCTAATTGTTTTTGATAATTTACTTTCATTTAATCTTCTTCAATAAATAGTTTTTTAATGTTTTTAAGTGGTAACATTATTTTAACATTTCTAACTATTTTGATTTCAAATGTATTTGTATCACCAACATATTTTTCACCATCTAAACTCCATTTTGGATTATCTACATCATTAAATGTTACTTTAAATTTATCTGTTTTATAAAAATTAAATCCTGGCGCTTTTGTTATATCTGAAGTTTTTAATCTATACAATCCACGAGCTATATCACGTTTTGCAGTGGCATCACACATTAATATTTCTATTCTATTATCATCCAATTTTATATTTTTATAAAAATTTTGAATACCAGCTATTCTATTAGCATTAGATATTAGAACAAATGAGAATTTTCCACTTATTGTTTTACCATCTACTTCATATGTTAAATCATATAATTTAGTTGGTCCATTAAAATCTTTTAAAGCTTCTATTAAATAAGCAAAGTATCCATATTTTTTCTTAAGTTCACGAGGTGTTTCATAAGATATATTAACAAATTTACCAAATCCTGCCGAATAAGTAAATGGTGTATCATTTATTGTACATATATCTATATTTTTTACTTTTCCATTTAATAATAATTTTAAATTACGTATTAAATGTTTACTATATCCATACATTGCTCCTATATCATTAGCAGTTCCAACTGGTATGTGAGCTAATAATAATTTACGAGTTCTTTTGAAATTACCAGACATAACTTCATTAAATGTTCCATCTCCACCTATTGATATAACTAAATCAACTGATTTCAATGATTCAATTATTTCTAATGCATGTCCTTTATATTCTGTTTTATAAATTATTGCTTCATACTCATAATCAAGCAATATTTTTTTTATTTTTTCTAATTCTTTATCAGTTATACCCTTTCCACTGTTTGGGTTATATATAACAGCACATGTTTTCATATAGTCACCTCTAATCACTTATATTATACATATTTAAAGTAAAAAAGCAAGAAAGTTAATTATTTTTTATATATTTTTCTAACTCTTCTAATTTTTCTCCACGAAGTGGTCGACATTTTTTATAAGCTTCTAAATTTTTTAACATTTCTTTTGCCATACCAGCACATGATCCATAACCACATGCTCCACAATTATAACCAGGCAATCTTTTTAAATATTCTTCTTCTTTTGGATTTGTTTTATTTATTTTATTATCAACAACTACTAATACTATTCCTAAAATAAGTGCGGTTAAAGTTATTATAAGTATTCCTATCATTTTTTCATCTCCTTATATAAATTACATCCCATGCATTTATCACAATTATGGTCACATTTATTTTTATTTGATAAATATAATGTTATAGCAAATAACACTATTATTAATAAAAATGGTACTATAATCATAAATATCTTGCGAAAAGCAATGCCATAATTGCAGCTGTAAGTAATGCTATTGGATGTCCTTTAAAAGATGCAGGTATATCATTTTTATCTATTTTTTCTCTCATACTAGAGAATAAATATATTACAAATGTAAAACCTAAACTACTAGAAATACTATATACAAGCATTTCTACAAAACTATAGTTATTTGTTATATTAAGTAATACTATTCCAAGAACTGCACAATTAGTAGTTATAAGTGGTAAATAAAGCCCTAAAACTTGATGTATTTTATTTAAATATTTTTTTAATAATATTTCTAATAACTGAACAAGTGAAGCAATAACTAAAATAAATAATACTGTTTTTAAATATTCTGTTTCAGTTGGAACTAATAAATATTTATATAAACACCAAGTTATTATAGAAGATAATGTAACTACTAACATTACTGATATACCCATATAAATTGCATTACTTCTTTTTTTAGATGTTCCAATGAATGGACATATACCTAAAAATTTTGTTAATACTACATTTTCAGTAAGTAAGGCTGTTAAGCATATATTAATTAGATTCATTCTTATTACCTCCTCTTATATAGTTAAACAAAGCAAGTAAGCATGCTAATGTTATAAAAGCTCCTGCTGGTTTATTAAATATGTTTATAGGAAATAAATCTGAATGAAAATTAATTTTAAGAATTATTTCATGATGTGTAATATTACTTATTTCTTTCATTATAGTTATTGTTTCATTACCTAATACTTCTCTTATTAACCCTAATACCATAAGAACAACTGTATAACCAAGTCCTACTCCTAAACCATCTAATACACTATTTTTAACATTTTCTTTAGATGCAACAGATAAAGCTCTACCTAAAACAATACAATTTACTACTATAAGTGGTAAATATATTCCTAATACTTTATATAAAGGATTAACATATTCTTTTAATAAAATTTCTAGTACAGTTACTAATGTTGAAATAATAAGAATATATACTGGTATTTCTACATTTTTTGTTACATATTTACTTATTAATGAAACTATTAAATTAGAACAAATTAATACAATTGTTACACAAATTCCCATAATGTAGGAATTTTCAAAATTATTAGTTATAGCAAGTGCTGAACATAAACCTAATAATAATACTAAAACAGGATTTTCATTTACTATTCCATTTATTATTCTTTTCATTTTAACCTCCTATTTAACTAAATTAGTAACAACGTATAATATTGTTCCACAAATTAATGCTGTTAATGTTAAAACAATAATACCTTGATATTTTTTCATATTATTTCTCCATATCTTTCTTTACATTAATACACATTTTCTTTAAAGCTGTTGATGATATAGTAGCACCTGAAACAGTATCTACTTTATCTAAATTATTTTGATTATCTATTAATGTTTTAATATAATTTTTATTTGTAACCAATTTATAATAATTTTCTGTTTCATTATTTTCTATTATTTTTATTTTTGTTATTTCATTATCTTTAATATATATTTTTGCTTTAATAGGTCCTCCATTACCAACTTGTGAAACCACATAATAATTATCTTTCTTTTCTATTATTTTAAATTTTGAATCACTAGAATCACTATTAATATATTTATTTCCAACTAATAAACTAACACCTAATAATAAACATGTTATTATTCCCATAGGAATTAATATTTGCATTATTGATTCTTTCTTTTTAGATCCTAATCTATCTAATAAGACAACAAACATATTCATTGTTAAAATCGATGTTAATACTCCTTCAGGAGCACTTGTATAATTTCTAAATAAAACAGTAAGTATACCTAAACAAAATGCATATATTACTTGTCCCAAACAAGTCGTTGGACTTGTAACAGGATCTGTAGCCATAAATACTGCTCCAAATAATAATCCTCCACTTAATATATTAAATGTTGGATACCATATTCCTTCTCCATTCATAGAGCCTATTATTAAAGTCATTACGAATACTGTTGATACATATATTAAAGGAATTTTCCATTTGATAACTTTCTTTAATACCAAATATATATAAGCAACAATTATAAGAATTGAACAAGTTTCACCTACTGTTCCAGGAATCATTCCAAATAAGAAATCTTTTAAATCACCATATGGTTTTACTACTTTGTCATAATTACCTATTCCATCAATCATGTGATAATTAGTAAGTGGTGTCGCACTTCCTATTGTATCTAATTCATATTTATTTATATATCCACCATTACTATTAATAACTGAGCCATAACAAGTAAGTACAAAAAGACAACCTATAAGTGCTGGATTAAAAATATTTTGCCCAAATCCACCATATAACATTTTCCCTACAATAATTGCTACTACTGCACCTATTATTAATATAGGTAATGGTGTATTAAGAGGTAATACTAAAGATACAAATAGTCCTGGTAAAAAACTATATGAGTTTTTTATACTGTTAATTAAATCTTTATTTTTCTTTTTTAATACTAGATATGTATATATTGTTTCAGTAATAAAACTAGTAAATGTTCCTACAAAAACAAATATAAGTGGATAAAACATTCCATATGTATCAGTTAAATTATGTTTGTATAATACTACACCATTTTTATAAAATGAAAATAAAATGATTGGTAGTAAAGCTACTACTAAATGAAGCATAATCTTATTAGTTTTATTAGGGCTTTTTATGTATGGCCCTTTATAAGTATTAAATTCCATTATTTCACCTTACCTTTTGCTTCCTTTAAATATTCACGCAAATTTATTCTAGCAGGACATATGAAAGAACATATTCCACATTCTATACATCTTGAAACATCTAATCTTTTTAATTCCTCTTTATCATTTATATTATCTTTTACTAATACTGGGCATATTTTTGCTGGACAATGATCACTACATTTTCCACATCTAATACAAGTAGTTGCAATATCTTCTTTTGCTTTTTTTAATGCCAAAACGGCATTAACACTTGGATCTAATACAAATGATTCTTTTGATAAAGAATATCCCATCATAGGACCACCTGATATTAATGTAACATCATCATTTTTATACCCTTTATAAATATCTTTCAATTCTTCAAATAATGTTCCTATTTTTATTTTAACGTTTATTTTTTTCTTAAATGATTCTCCACTAATAGTTATTACTCTTTCAATTAGTGGTTTACCTTCTAATGCTTCAGATATTGAATAAATTGTTGAAGCATTTGAAACAACTATATTTTTTTCAGTTGGTAATTTTTCATAATCTGTATGTTTTATATATCTAACAAGTGATTTTTCCCATCCCATTGGATATAAATTTGGCACTTGTACTACTGAAATAAAATCATAAGAATTAATTGCTGGTATAATTTTTTCAAGTAAATTTCTATTACCAATTTTAATAGCAATAATTATCTCTTCTATAGAAAATATTTCTTTTATTTGCTCTAGTGCCTTTACAATTTTATTTATATATTTAAAACATACAACATTATCAGCTGTTATATATGGTTCACATTCAACAGCATTTACTATTAATGTTTTGATTTCATTATCATATTTTATATATGAAGGAAATCCATTACCACTTAATCCTATAATTCCTTTTTCTTTTAACAATTCTATAAAATCTTCTTTTGTTTTAACAATAGGCTTTTTAAAACTATGATTTTCTTTAAAATCATTTTCTATTTCTAAAAATTTACATACATTATTTTTTGAATCCAATAGCTCTACTATTTTAGTTACTTTACCACTAACACTACTATTAATAAAATAATTTCTCTCAATTATTTTATCTCCCATTTTAACTTTATCATTTTCTTTAACAAGTAATTTATCTTTTTCATCTATTTTAAAATATACATATTTAGGATTCAAAAATTCTTTTAATTTATATTTTGTATCTTTTTTATTTGCTTTTAATCTAATGCCTATCATTATATCACCCTATTTCAATTATACTCTATTTACCAGTTAAATACAAATAAAAACTAGATAAATCTAGTTTAATTCTTCACTTATTCTAAGTAGTTCATTATATTTACAAATTCTATCAGTTCTAGACATAGAACCTGTTTTAATTTGACCTAAATCAAGTCCAACTGCAAGTGATGATATTGTTGTATCTTCTGTTTCACCGCTTCTATGAGAAATGATAGTTTTATAGTTATTTGCTTTAGCAAGTTCTATTGTTTCTAATGTTTCTGTTATTGTTCCTATTTGATTTACTTTTAATAAAATTGCATTACCAGCTTTCATTTCAATAGCTTTTTGTAAATACTCTTTATTAGTTACAAATAAATCATCACCAACTAATTGAATTCTATCACCAATTCTTTTTGTTATTTCACTAAATCCTTCAAAGTCATTTTCGTAAACAGGATCTTCTATTGAGATAATTGGATACTTATTAACTAATTCTTCATAAAAAGAAATTAATTCTTCTTTTGTTAGTGATTTATTTTCACCTACTAATTCATATCTTTCAGTATCTTTATTATAAAATTCACTAGCAGCAACATCTATTCCTAAATAAACATTTTCACCTGGTTTATATCCAGCACGATTTATTGCTTCAATTATTAAATCAAATGCTTCACTATTAGAGTTTAAATCTGGAGCAAATCCTCCTTCATCACCTACTGATGTTACAAGTGATTTTTCTTTCAACACTTTTTTTAATGAATGAAATATTTCACTACCCATTCTAATTCTTTCATTAATTGTATTAGCAAATGGTATAATCATAAATTCTTGAAAATCTAATTTATTATCAGCATGAGCTCCACCATTTATGATATTCATCATAGGATATGGTAAATTTTTACCATCACCAATATATTTATGAAGTGGAACTTTTTTAGAAATTGCAGCAGCTTTCAAATTAGCCATCGATACACCTAATATAGCATTAGCGCCTAAATTAGATTTTGTCTTTGTACCATCTAATTTTATCATAGCATAATCAAGTTCTTTTTGATTATAAGCATCCATTCCAACAACTAATTCTTTTATAGGTCCATTAACATTATTAACAGCCTTTAAAACACCTAATCCATTATATCTACTAGAATCACCATCTCTAAGTTCTAAAGCTTCTCTACTTCCTGTAGATGCTCCACTAGGAACTGATGCTCGTCCTAATGTACCATCTTCTAATATTACATCTACTTCTACTGTAGGATTACCTCTAGAATCAAGTATTTCTCTAGCCACTATATTTTCTATTTTCATATTATTCACCTTCTAATTCTTTTACTAAATCTTTAAATAAGTTACCTCTTTCTTCAAAAGTCTTAAATTGATCCCAAGAAGCACAAGCTGGTGAAAGTAAAACAACATCATTTGTTTCACTTAATTCATAAGCTTTTTTTACAGATTCATTTAAATTTTCAAATACATAACATTCTTTATTACATCCATCTGCGAACTCTTTTATTTTTTCTTTAGTTTCACCATAACAAACAATTGCTTTTACATTATCCATATAATCCTTCAAAGGATCAAATGGAATATTTCTATCTAATCCACCCATTATAAGAATTGTAGGATTTTTAAATGTATTTAAAGCAGTAATTGTTGCTTCATTGTTTGTTGACTTTGAATCATTATAATAGTCTACTCCATTTACTGTTTTGACAAATTCAATACGATGTTCAACACCACCAAATGTCGCATAATATTCTTTTATTAAATCATTTGAAACGCCAAATTCTTTTAATACTAATATGGCTGCCATAATATTTTCATAATTATGGATTCCTTTTATTTTTATTTCAGATGTTTTGATAACTTCTTCACCTTTATAGTAAATAGTATCATCTTTTAAATATGCATCTTTTTCTTCATTTATAGAAAAGTATTTTTTATTTGATTTAATATCTTTTGTTAATTCCATTACATCATCATTATCATAATTTAAGATTGCTAAATCATTTTCCGTATGATTATTAAATATACGTTTTTTCATTGCTTTATATATTTCATAAGTACCATGAAAATCAATATGAGCATGAACTAAATTAAGTAATAAACTTATATCAGTTTTAAAATCATACATATCACACAATTGATGATCAGATATTTCCATAACTAAAATAGAATTTTCTTTTATTTCATTAACTATACTAGCTAAAGGATAACCTATATTTCCACCTAAATATACATTATCAAATTGTTTTTTTAGTATTTCATATATCATTGTAGTAGTTGTCGTTTTTCCATTTGAACCAGTAATCCCTACTATCTTTACATTTTCAGGTAAAAAATGATATGCACACTCTATTTCATTTATGATTTTCATACCCATACTTCTTGCTTTTTCAACCACTGGATTATTTGCTGGAATACCAGGGTTTTTAATCATAATATCAAATGTATCATCTATTAAATCTACTTGATTAGTAGTTATTTCTACTTTAACTCCTAATTCTTCTAATTCTTTTACATGATCAGCATCTTGTTCTTTACCATCTGTTATTAATATTTCATTATTATATTTTGATAATAGTTTTGCTACCTCATAACCACTCTTGGCCATACCAAATATAAATATTTTTTTATTTTCAAACATAACTATTCACCCATTACATTATATCAAAAAATTTATTTAATGTTAATATATATTTTAATATTAAAATATGTTATAATATCTTATGTAAAGGAGGGATATTATGATGTTAAAAGAATTAACAATTAATGAATTTGAAATGTTTAAAAGAAACTATAATATTAGTTCTGTTTATCAAAGTGCAGCATATATGAGTGTTATGAGTCAAGAAAACTTTGAAACTGTTTTATTAGGTCTTATTGATAACAATAATATTTTAGCTGCATCATTAATTTTAATTGATAAAAACAAAAAATTACGAAGAGCATTTGCTCCTAAAGGATTTTTAATTGATTATAACAATTTAAATTTACTTTCATATTTTACTAATGAAGTAAAAAAATATTTATCTAAAAAAAATGTAATGTCATTAAAAATATCCCCACCCATAACTAAAGTTATTACTGATTTTAAATACAATATTTTTAATTATAATAATTATTATGATAATATGTTATTTAATCTTAATAAAGTTGGTTTTAAACACCTAGGATACAACAATTATTTTGAAGCATTAAAACCAAGATTTGAAGCTATACTAGATATAACTACTCCTTA
The DNA here is from genome assembly GCA_946626905.1 of uncultured Bacillota bacterium. Taxonomy (GTDB): domain Bacteria; phylum Bacillota_I; class Bacilli_A; order RF39; family UBA660; genus OMSK01. The sequence goes on from CAMOVA010000001.1 coordinate 21,892, forward strand.
CTATATTTTATTTAAAAATATCAAAAAAGAATTTAGAACAAAAATTAGAAGTGCGGAAGCAAATGGTATAAAAATATATAAAGGAAATGAAAAAGATCTAGAATATTTATATAATCAAATTAAATTAAAATATCCAAGAAAATTTGAGTATTTCTTACATACATATAATGAATTTAACAAATATAAAAATATTGATTTATATTTTGCTAAACTAGATACTCAACACTACTTAGATTATTTACAAAAAGAATTAATAAAGCAAGAAAATGAATGTGCTCATTTTAATACATTAATATCAAGTAATAATGAGAAAAATGAACAAAATTTAGCTAGAAAAATGAGAGCTGATCAAGAATTAAACAGAATTAGAAAACAACTAGTAAAAGCAACTAGATATTTAAAGGATAATCCAAATGGAATCATTATTTCAACTGCTTTAGTTATTAAAGATAATGAAGAAGCATACTTATTAGTAGATGGATATGATAAAAAGTATAAATATTTAAATGCTAAACATTTATTAATCTGGAAATTAATAGAAAATTATTCTAATCAAGGATATAGAATCTTAAATTTAGGTGGAATAACTAATCCTAATTTAAAAAATAATCAGTATCAAGGATTAAATGATTTCAAATTAAACTTTAATACACTATGTTATGAATATATTGGAGATTTAGAAATAACTTGTAATGATACATTAGCTTTTCTTTCTAAAACGCCATTAAAAAGCATATTAAAAATCTGATATAATCAGATTTTTTATTTAATATAAACATAAAAAAACATACTTTTTCAAGTATGTTTTTATTATTTACATTAATTATTTAATAATTTCAGAAATGTTTCCTGAACCAACTGTTCTACCACCTTCACGGATTGAGAATTTAGTTCCGTTTTCAATAGCGATTGGAGCAATTAATTCAACTGTCATTTCAACATTGTCTCCTGGCATAACCATTTCAACACCTTCTGGTAATTCAATAACACCAGTTACGTCTGTAGTTCTGAAATAGAATTGTGGACGATAGTTGCTGAAGAATGGAGTATGTCTTCCACCTTCTTCTTTGCTTAGTACATAAACTTGAGCTTTGAATTTAGTGTGTGGAGTAACTGAACCTGGTTTTGCTAATACTTGACCACGTTCTACATCATCTCTTGAGATACCACGTAATAAGATACCTGCGTTATCTCCTGCTTGTGCATAGTCTAATTGTTTACGGAACATTTCAATTCCTGTAACAACTGATTTTTGAGTATCTCTTAAACCAACGATTTCAACTTCATCATTTAATTTTAATTGTCCTCTTTCAACACGACCTGTAACAACAGTTCCACGTCCTGTAATTGTAAATACATCTTCAATTGGCATTAAGAATGGTTTGTCTAATTCATGAGTTGGAGTTTCAATCCATGAGTCAACAGCATCCATTAATTCGTCAATTTTACCAGTCCAAGCTGGATCTCCTTCAAGAGCTTTTAATGCAGATCCTCTAATGATTGGAGTATTGTCTCCATCGAATCCGTATTCGTTTAATAATTCACGAATTTCCATTTCAACTAAGTCTAATAATTCTTCGTCATCAACCATATCACATTTGTTCATGAATACAACCATACGAGGTACACCAACTTGACGTGATAATAAGATATGTTCACGAGTTTGTGCCATAGGTCCGTCAGTTGCAGCTATAACTAAGATAGCTCCGTCCATTTGAGCAGCACCTGTAATCATGTTTTTAACATAGTCAGCATGTCCTGGACAGTCTACGTGTGCGTAGTGTCTTTTTTCAGTTGAGTATTCGATATGTGCAGTATTAATTGTAATACCACGTTCTCTTTCTTCTGGAGCTTTGTCGATATTAGCGAAATCAACAGCTTCATTTCCGTATTTTCCTGCTAAACATTTTGAAATTGCAGCAGTTAAAGTAGTTTTACCATGGTCTACGTGTCCGATAGTACCAATGTTAACATGTTCTTTTGAACGATCATATTTTGCTTTTGCCATAATTTTTCCTCCTTTTATTACATACAAATATATTTTATATTATTGGCATAAAAATTTCAAGTGTTTTATATTAATTTGTTCCATTTTTCTTTATTATTTCGTCTTGGATATTCTTTGGAACTTCTTCATAATGATCGAATACCATAGTGAAGTTTCCTCTACCTTGTGTATTAGATCTTAATGAAGTAACATATCCAAACATTTCAGCAAGTGGTACCATTGCATCAATTGCTAGAGCATTTCCTCTTGATTCTTGACCCATTGGTTTACCTCTTCTTGAAGTAATGTCACCCATTACATTTCCTAGATATTCATCTGGTACAACAACTTGTACTTTCATGATTGGTTCTAGAATAACAGGTTTACATTTATTTTTAGCTTCTTTTAATGCTAATGAAGCAGCTATTTTGAAAGCCATTTCTGATGAGTCTACATCATGGTAAGATCCATCAAATAATGTTGCTTTAACATCAATCATTGGGAATCCAGCTAAAACACCAGTTTCCATAGCTTCTTGTAATCCTTTATCAGTAACTGGAATATATTCTCTTGGAACAACTCCACCTACTACAGCATCAACGAATTCATAACCTTTATCTTTATTAGGTTCGAATTTAACCCATACATGTCCATATTGTCCACGTCCACCTGATTGTTTGATATATTTACCTTCACATTCAGCTGTTTGTGTAATTGTTTCACGATAAGAAACTTGTGGTTTACCAATATTAGCTTCTACATTGAATTCTCTTTTCATTCTATCTACGATGATATCAAGGTGTAATTCACCCATACCAGCGATAATAGTTTGACCAGTTTCATGATTTGTTGAAGCTCTAAATGTTGGATCTTCTTCTGCTAATTTTTGTAAAGCTATAGCCATTTTATCTTGATCTGCTTTTGATTTAGGTTCTACTGTAAGTTCAATAACAGGTTCTGGGAATTCCATTGATTCTAGGATACATGGATGTTTTTCATCACATAAAGTATCTCCTGTTGTTGTATCTTTAAATCCTACAGCTGCTGCTATATCTCCTGTATATACTTCAGATATTTCAGTACGATTGTTAGCATGCATTTGAAGAATACGTCCTAATCTTTCTTTTTTATCTTTAGTAGCATTTAATACATATGAACCACTACTTAAGTGTCCTGAATATACTCTAAAGAATGTTAATCTACCAACGAATGGATCTGTCATTACTTTGAATGCTAATGCACTAAATGGTTCAGAATCACTTGGATGTCTTTCAATTTCTTTACCATTCATATCTATACCTTTAATTGATTCAATATCAGTTGGAGCTGGCATGTAATCAATTACAGCATCTAAAAGTAATTTAGTTCCTTTGTTACCTAAAGCAGTACCACACATTACTGGGAAGAATTTAACTTCAAGTACTCCTTTACGAATTGCAGCTTTGATTTGTTCAGTAGAAATTTCTTCACCTTCAAGGTATTTTTCCATTAAATCATCATCAAATTCTGCTACTGCTTCTATTAATTCTGCTCTTTTTTCTTCTGCAGTTGCTTTTAATTCTTCTGGAATTTCTATTTCAGTTGGTTCTTCTACTTGTTGTCCATCATAATGATATGCTTTCATTGTTACTAAATCAATAATTCCATCAAATTCTGATTCAGCACCTATTGGCCATTCAATTGGTGCATAATTTACACCTAATCTTTCTCCAATAGATTTAAGTGACATTTCAAAGCTTGCTCCTAATTTATCCATTTTATTACAGAAAATTATACGAGGTACTTTGAATTCATCTGCTTGTCTCCAAACAGTTTCAGTTTGTGGTTCTACACCTGCGTTAGAATCTAGAAGTGCAACAGCACCATCTAGTACACGAAGTGATCTTGATACTTCAACTGTAAAATCCACGTGACCTGGAGTATCGATTATATTTAATCTATATCCTTTCCAGTATGCAGTTGTTGCAGCTGATGTAATAGTTATACCACGTTCTTGTTCTTGTTCCATCCAGTCCATTTGAGATTCACCATCATGTGTTTCTCCAATTTTATGGATTTTGTGAGTATGGAACAAAATACGTTCAGTCATTGTTGTTTTTCCAGCATCAATGTGAGCCATGATACCGAAATTACGAGTATTTTCTAAGCTATATTCACGAGCCATACTAATTTTTCCTTTCTACCATCTATAATGAGCAAATGCTTTATTAGCTTCTGCCATTCTATGTGTATCTTCACGTTTTTTAACTGCAGCTCCAGTTCCTTCTGCTGCATCCATAATTTCGTTAGCTAGATTTTCAGCCATTGAATGACCTCCACGTAATCTTGAATAATTAACTAACCAACGTAAGGCTAATGCTTGCGCTCTATCGCCTTTTATTTCAACTGGTACAGAATAGTTAGCACCACCAACACGACGTGATTTAACTTCAAGTGCTGGTCTAATGTTTTCCATTGCTGCTTCAAAAACTTCCATTGGTTCTTTACCAGTTTTTTCTTTTATCATGTCAAATGCTTCATATAAGATTTTTTGAGCAGTTCCTTTTTTACCATCAAGCATAATTTGATTAATTAATTTTGTAACTAATTTTGAATTATACATTGGATCTGCTAATACATCTCTTTTAACAGCACGTCTTTTACGCATTTAGTTTCCTCCTTCTATTATTTAGGTTTTTTAGTTCCATATTTTGAACGTCCTTGACGTCTTTTATCAATTCCTGCTGTATCTAATGTTCCACGTACAATGTGATATCTAACTCCGATTAAGTCTTTAACACGACCTCCACGAATTAATACAACACTATGTTCTTGTAAGTTATGTCCTTCACCACCAATATAAGCAGTTACTTCCATACCATTACTTAAACGTACACGAGCATATTTTCTTAATGCTGAGTTTGGTTTCTTAGGTGTCATAGTACCTACACGAGTACAAACTCCACGTTTTTGTGGTGAGTTTTGATTAGTAGTCTTTTTAGTTCTACTATTGTATCCAACTCTAAGTACTGGTGCTTTTGGTTTTCTAGTTTTCTTTGATCTACCATTTCTAACTAATTGATTAATTGTTGACATAATTGCCTCCTCTCATTCCACACTTCCAGGTGTTTCTTTTTATGCCTTAATTTTAAGATTTGCCTCAACAAACCTTTAAATACATGCGTAATTAATATACCATTTTATTATATTAAAGTCAATATATTTTATGCTGGTTTACATAAAAAAAGCAGATTTTTTTCTGCTTTTTTACTATCTTACTGTTTGAAGACTTCTCATTAATTTTTGAAATCCTAAACTATTATTTAATCTATTTTGAATTTGAGTCTTCTCTGCTTCAGTAATATTTTCATATTTTACTGAATTTGTAAAACTTGGCATATCAATTTTATCAACATATTTAGTAGATATTTTGTCAGTTAAATTAACTTTAACTAATCCCATAACGCTTCCTGTTACTACAATTGTTCCGTTATCTTTATCTCCATCATATGATATTGTTCCATCCATTACAGTTGTACCATTTGATAAAACTTTATATGAATATGTTGTTTTACTTCCTTTTGTGTTTTTAACTACTTCTATAGCTGCAACTGATTTATCACCAGATTTCATATCAATAGTTAATTTATCATCTTTCTTTAGCGCAACTAATTCTGAACCACTTCCTACAATGTTAAATTGTTTTGTATCTCCATTTTCATAATAAGTTGCTTTTGTTTTGCTTGTACTTGTTTCTAAACTAAATCCTACAAAACTATTTGTTAATCCTTTTACATAACAACTTAATGAAATAGATTCTTTTGAATCAGCTGACTTCATATCTTCTTTAATTTTTTTAACAGCTTCTTTTAAACTTTTTTTGATTTCTGATTCTTTAGTATCAGCTATTTTTGCGATTATCTTAACAAATTTACTATCATTTTCTAAATCTTCAACCATTTTATAAGATAACTCATCAATAGTTTTTTGTGTAAATTTATATGTTATTTTTGTTGTTTTTACTTTTTTACCATCAATAACAACTGTTTCTTTTGATTTTTTAAAATCTTTACTATTTAAATTTTTATTAAATGAGTTTTTAACAGTTCTTAAAATATATTTAACATCATCTTTAGAAATATTAATATCTGTTCCTTCAGTTTTAACCATATCAGTTATATCAATATATTTATCATATAACCCTTTTAATTCAACATAATATTTTCCATCGTTTAAATATGTTCCAACATTTATTAAATCTGAATTGTCATATAATGCATTTATAATCATTTTTAAATTATTGTTTTTTGCATCTACTCCAACTTCACTTTTGATTTCTAATTTATTTAATTCATCAAGCATTGCTTTTGTACTAGCATCTTTAACAATTGTTGGATCTGCAGTTATTTTTAATTTAACATCTTGTTTTACTATAGCTGTTTTTCCAACTTTTTTAGTATCCCAATTATCATCAATCCATTTTTCTAACTTATCATATTTTTTATCAATTGATTTAGTAAAAACAGATTTAGCATTGAACATTTTAGTGTATGCTACAAAAGCTCCTAAAACAACCAATATAACAGCACAAATTGTAGCTATTATTGGAGTTTTACTTTTTTTATTATCTCCATCATTATTATATGTAGGTGCTGGTTTTACAGCCTCTTCAATTGGTCCATTTTCTTCTAATGAAGAAACTGGTGCTTCTACTTCTACAGCTGCAGGTTCTACCTCATTTTGAATTGTATCATCTATTGAAGGTAAACTTTCTGGCGTAGTAGTTTCTTGAACATTTTGTTCTAATTCTTTATTCTCTTCCATCATATCACTCCCATATTATAACTATAACATTATATTCATTTTTAGTCAATAAATTATTTTTTTGGTTTGTAAACCAAATATATTATTTTTGTAGCTTCATATAAAATGGTATTTGCATTATTAATTGCATAGCTTTTACATAAAGCTTTTAACCCTATTATAATTGATGCTATTAAAGAAGTTATCAACAATGATGTCATATATAAATTTAAGTCAAATGTACTTGAAAGTCCTGCTGATATTGTTACCCCTACTGTACCTGATACAACACCACAAATATCTCCTATTACATCATTGCAAAATGAAGCAGTCTTATCAGCATTTTGTTTTAATTTTATTGCAAGTTTTGCTTCTTTTATTTTTCTTGCTGCCATTGAATTAAACGGAGTAATATCTGCTGCTGTAACAGCTACCCCAATCATATCAAATAAAACACCTATCACCACAAAAAAAACTAATATTAATAATTCTACCCATAGTGAAACATGTGGAATAGTTGATTCTGAAAAAGTAGCAAATAAAAAAGAAACTATAAAAGCTATTATTACTATTTTTAATATCCATACTTTATCAACATGTTCTTTATGTTTAGCATTTTTTCTCTTAGTTTGTATTTTTAAATTTTTTAGTTCACTTGTTTTTTGTTTTTTCATCTTACCACCATAATTATATGTGATGGCAAAAATATGGTTAACTTTACGTCTTAGGTCAAGTAGAATTTCTCTAGTCTCTACAGTATGTTACCACGCTGCGGTTCCCCTTTAAAGAGACTAATATATTGTCACCAAATATATGACTTGATTGCCACTTAGTACGTACTGCAATCCCATATTTTCACTCTAGAAGTTTTCCTCAACATTTTGTTTATTATTAATTCTCTTTTGCAAATATAATTTCATGAAGCAATAATCAATACCTTTTGGCCAAAAGATATTAATCTGTCATCAATTCCATATACTCACTCAAGACAAGCTACGCTACTCGTAAGTTTCCCCACATAGTAGGTTCAAGCCTAAGTCGTCATAAGTCCGTCAACATACGTGTATAGGCTTATAACAAGTTTAGGTCTCCACGAAAGCTGGGTCAGAAATCGTATGCCATTACGGTTGCCCAACAATCTAACCTTTCAGCACCCACCCAAATCTGGGCGAAATAAGCAAGCACCAAAAGTTTCACAGATATGCTCTTTAGTGGATTTTTAGCCCCACCTTCATAATAAACTTAATGACTAGAATAGTGTGCCATCAAATAAATTATATCAAAATAATTCTTCTAAGACAACAAAAAATGGACTATTTAATTAGTCCATTAATTGATTTTCTAAAAGTTGTAATGGTTCTTCATCTACAGCATTTTCTAATTTATAATCTGAAGCTTGATATCTCTTTGCACCTGTTCCGGCAGGTATTAATTTACCAATAATTACATTTTCTTTAAGACCGTTTAAATGATCTACTCTACCATGTATAGCAGCATCTGTTAAAATTCTTGTTGTTTCTTGGAATGATGCAGCTGATAAGAATGAATCTGTTTCAAGTGAAGCTTTAGTAATACCTAACAATACTGGTCTACCAGTTGCTGGTGTTTTACCTTCTAATATTAATGCAGTATTTTTGCTTGTAAATTCATTAATATTAACCATTGTTCCAGGTAAGAAGTAAGAATCACCTGAGTTTACAATCTTAATTTTTGAAATCATTCTTTTTGCCATTACTTCAATATGCTTATCTGAAATATCAACACCTTGTGAACGATAAACTTTTTGAATTTCCATAACTATATATTGTTGTACTGTTATAGGGTCTGTAACTACTAATAATTCTTTTGGACTAATAGCACCATGAGTTAAACGTTGACCTGCTTTAACTTCATCACCCTTAGCAACAGCTAATTTTGCACCATAGTTAGATGTATGTTCTCTAACTTGAGCATCATTTTTAACAGAAATAATATATTTACCGTTTGATTCTTCGATTTCTGTAACTGTACCATTAATTTCAGAAATAGTTGCTTTACCTTTTGGATTACGAGCTTCGAACAACTCTTGAACACGAGGTAAACCTTGTGTAATATCGTCTCCGGCAACACCACCTGAGTTGATAGTACGCATTGTAAGTTGGGTACCTGGTTCACCAATTGATTGAGCAGCCATAATACCAACAGCTTCTCCTATTTCAACAACATGACCAGTAGCTAAGTTACGACCATAACAATGTTTACATACTCCATTTTCACTCTTACATGTTAGTAATGTTCTAATAGATACTTTTGTAACACCAGCTTTAATTATTTTATCAGCTAATTGTTCTGTAATATAAACATTTTTATCTACAATCATTTCTTTAGTTTCTGGGTCTAATACTTTTTTATTTGTATATCTTCCTAAGATTCTTTCACGTAATGGTTCAATTATAGTTCCATCAGTATTGTATAGTGTTTCTACAACTACACCTGAATCTGTACCACAATCTTCTTCTTTTACGATTATATCTTGTGCTACATCAACTAATCTTCTTGTTAAGTAACCAGCATCTGCTGTTTTTAACGCTGTATCAACAAATCCTTTTCTGATACCATGTGTACCTGTAAAGAATTCTGAAACGCTTGCACCATCAATAAATGATGATTTGATTGGAATTTCATCTGGTTCACCTGTTGGTTTAGCCATAAGTCCACGCATACCAGCCATTTGGTTATAGTTACTTAAGTTACCACGAGCTCCTGAATCTATCATAATAGAAATAGGATTTTCTTTATGTTCTTTTATAATTGTAGCAAGTTCATCTGCTATTGTAGATGTTGCTCCATTCCATGTTTCAATTACTTTTTCATATCTTTCACGATCAGTAATTAAACCACGTTTAAATTGTTTATTAATTTGAGCAATAGTTTCACTTGCTTGTTTTAATACTTCTGGTTTTTTCTTAGAAGCAATGATATCACCTATACCTATTGAAATACCAGATAATGTTGATTCTTTGAAACCTAAATCTTTCATCTTATCAAGCATTATAGATGTTTCAGTTGTTTGATATCTTTTATATACTTGAGCAATTAATTTTGTTAGAACTTTTTTACCAAATGGTTTTACAAGTTCCATGTTTTCAATTGCTTCTTTTATATTTGTTCCTTTTTTAAGGAAATATTTATTTGGAGTTATTCCTTCTATATTTTCATCTGTTCCTTCATTTATATATTGGAATGAATCTGGGAATATCTCATTAAATTTAATTTTACCTGGTGTTGTTACTAAATATTTTTCTTTTTGAGAATCTGTAAATAAAGTATGTTTAAATCCACTTGCTGGAATAGCAATTCTTGTATGTAAAGAGATTTCTCTTCTTTCATAAGCCATTAAAGCCTCATCTGGATTTCTAAATACTCTACCTTCTCCTACTTCACCAGCTTTTTCTATAGTAATATAGTAGTTACCTAAGATCATATCTTGACCTGGAGTAACGATTGGATTACCATCTGATGGTTTCAAGATGTTATTAGCACCTAACATTAATACTCTTGCTTCTGCTTGTGCTTCAACACTTATAGGTACGTGAACGGCCATTTGGTCTCCATCAAAGTCAGCGTTAAATGCTGTACAAACAAGTGGATGAAGTCTTATTGAACGTCCTTCGATTAGTTTTGGTTCAAATGCTTGAATACCAAGTCTATGAAGAGTTGGTGCACGGTTAAGCATTACTGGATGTTCTTTTATTTTTTCTTCTACAACATCCCATACTCTTTCATCTTGATTTTCAATCATTCTTTTTGCAGCTTTAATATTTGAAGCTATTCCTTTTGTAACTAATCCATTTATAACATGTGGTTTGAATAATTCTAAAGCCATTTCTTTAGGTATACCACATTCATACATCTTAAGTGATGGTCCAACTACGATAACTGAACGACCTGAATAGTCAACACGTTTACCAAGTAAGTTTTGACGGAAACGTCCTTGTTTTCCTTTTAACATACTTGAAAGTGATTTAAGTGGTCTGTTTCCAGCTCCTGTAACATTACGACCTCTTCTACCATTATCGAATAAAGCATCTACTGCTTCTTGAAGCATACGCTTTTCGTTTTGGATGATAATAGAAGGAGCTCCTAATTCTAATAATTTCTTTAAACGATTATTTCTATTAATAATACGTCTATATAAATCATTTAAATCTGAAGTAGCAAATCTACCACCATCTAATTGAATCATTGGTCTTAAATCAGGTGGAATTACTGGAAGAACATCCATAATCATCCATTCTGGTTTATTTCCTGATTCTAAGAATGCATCTAATACATCTAATCTTTTAATTAAACGTATTCTTTTTTGATTTGACGAATCTTTGATTTCATCAATTTCTTTTTGTAGTTTTTCTACTTCGTCTTTAATATTAACTTCTTTAAGTAAAGTTTGGATAGCTTCAGCACCCATTCCTACTTTAAAAGTATCACCATATTTTTCATAATATGCACGATATTCTTTATCTGAAATTGTTTGTTTTTTCTCTAAAGGTGCAGGTCCTGGATCTAAAACAACATATGATACGAAATATAATACTTCTTCTAGATCTCTTGGTGACATATCAAGTACTAATCCCATACGTGATGGTACACCTTTAAAGAACCAAATGTGTGAGACAGGAGTTGCTAATTCAATATGTCCCATACGTTCACGACGTACTTTAGAACGAGTTACTTCAACTCCACATCTATCACATACAACATTTTTATATCTTAATCTTTTATATTTTCCACAAGAACATTCATAGTCTTTTGTAGGACCAAAGATTTTTTCGCAATATAAACCGTCTCTTTCAGGTTTTAAAGTACGATAATTAATTGTTTCTGCTTTTTTAACTTCTCCATAAGACCAATCTCTTATTTTTTCTGGTGAAGCTATTCCAATTCTTAAACCTTCAAAACTGTTTGCATCCATTAATCTTCAACCCCTTTCATAACTGATTCAAGATCCTCTAAAGTTGGTTCCATATCATCTAGATTTTCTTCAACTTCTTCAGGTTCTTCTTCCTCTAGTTCTTCTTGTGGTTCTGATTCTTCTTCAGTAGGAACTTGATAATCTACTGATTCTAAGAAATCATTTTCTTCTTCCCCTTCAAGTTCTTTTAAATCTACAAAATTTCCTTCTTTATTTAGAACTGTAATATCAAGTCCTAAAGCTTGGAATTCTTTTATTAATACACGGAAACTTTCTGGTACTCCTGATGGTGGAAGTGGTGTTCCTTTAACAAGTGATTCATACACTTTAACACGACCAACTACATCGTCTGATTTAACTGTCATCATTTCTTGAAGAACATGTGCAGCACCATATGCATATAATGCCCAAACTTCCATTTCTCCAAATCTTTGTCCACCAAATTGAGCTTTACCACCAAGTGGTTGTTGTGTAACAAGTGAGTAAGGTCCTGTTGATCTTGCATGTAACTTATCATCAACCATATGGTTAAGTTTTATAAAGTACATAACACCAACACTTACTTTATTATCAAATGGTTCACCTGTACGTCCATCATATAATTGGAATTTTCCATCTTCTGGTAATTTAGCTTCTTTTAAAGCTTCAATTACTTCGTCACGAGTTGCTCCATCAAATACTGGAGTTGCTACATAAACACCTAATTCACGAGCTGCCATTCCTAAATGCATTTCTAGAATTTGTCCAATGTTCATACGTGATGGAACTCCTAGTGGGTTAAGTAAAATATCTACTGGTGTACCATCTTCTAAGTATGGCATATCTTCTTCTGGTAATACAAGTGAGACAACACCTTTGTTACCATGACGTCCTGCCATTTTATCTCCAACGCTTATTTTACGTTTTTGTGCTATATAAACTCTAATTATTTTAGAAACACCAGCTGGTAGTTCATCTGAATCCTCTTTTGTAAAGATTTTTACATCATGAACAATACCTCCACCACCGTGTGGAACACGAAGTGATGTATCTCTAACTTCACGAGTTTTTTCTCCAAATATAGCATGTAATAATTTTTCTTCTGAAGTAAGTTCAGCCATTCCTTTTGGAGTAACTTTACCTACTAAGATATCATCATCTTTAACTTCTGTACCTATTCTGATAATACCATTTTCATCTAAGTTTTTACGTGCTTCTTCACCAACATTAGGAATATCTCTTGTGAATTCTTCTGGTCCTAATTTAGTGTCACGACATTCAATTTCATAATCTTCGATATGAATAGATGTAAATGTATCATCTTTAACTAATCTTTCGTTTAAAACGATAGCGTCTTCATAGTTATATCCATTAAAGTTCATAAATGCTACTGTAACATTTCTACCTAAAGCCATTTCTCCTTTATTAGTAGAAGGTCCATCAGCAATTACTTCATCTTTTTTAACTTTATCTCCTAATTTAACAATAGGAACTTGATGATAACAAGTACCAGCATTACTTCTTTCAAATCCATTTAAGTAATATGTATCCATTCCTTTTGCTGTCTTAACAATAATCTTGTTAGCATCTACATAATCAACAACACCATCAGCTTTACTGATAATAACAGCTCCTGAATCTTTAGCAGCTATTGCTTCAATTCCAGTACCAACTATTGGTGCTTCTGTTTTAATTAATGGTATAGCTTGACGTTGCATGTTGGCACCCATAAGTGCACGTTTACCATCATCATGATCCAAGAATGGGATACCTTGAGTAGCTATTGATACTACTTGTTGAGGTGAAACGTCTGCATAATCTATCTTATCTGAATCAATCATAATATTGTCAGAACGATATCTAACAGGTACTCTTTCATCTAAAATCTTACCATTTTCATCTACATTTAATGAAGCTTGTGAAATATAGTAATCTAATTCTTCATCTGCAGTCATATATACTACTTCATCTGTTAACACACCATCTTTTACTTTTCTATATGGTGTCATAATAAATCCATAATCATTTACTCTAGCATATGATGCTAAAGAAGTAATAAGTCCAATGTTAGGCCCTTCTGGTGATTCAACTGGACATAATCTACCATAATGTGATGGATTAACGTCACGAACGTCCATACCAGCTCTATCTCTTGAAAGACCTCCAGGTCCTAATGAAGATAATCTTCTTTTGTTTGTAAGTTCTGCAACTGGGTTAATTTGATCCATGAATTGTGATAATTGACTTGAACCAAAGAACTCTTTGATTGATGCAGTAAGTGGTCTAATATTTATTAAAGATTTTGGAGTAACTTCAGTTATTTCTTGAGTACTCATTCTATCTCTAATTACTCTATCAATACGACTTATACCTATTTTGAATTGATTTTGAAGTAATTCACCAACTTGTCTAACACGTCTGTTTGATAAGTGATCTATTTCATCAAATTTTCCAATTCCTTCTAATAAGTTTAAGTAATATGATGTTGCACCATAAATATCTGGTATAGTAAGTCTCTTAACATCTATTGATTGATCATTACCAATAACATTAACTACTTTATCAGGATTTACTTTTGAATAAACTTTAACCATTTGAACTTTATCATAAGTATCTAAATCTTTATTTATTAAAACTTCTTTTAATCCATATCCATTAGCTAAAATTGGTTTTAATTTTTCGATTGTTTCTTTATCAATTACTGTTCCTGCTTCAATTACAGTTTTTCCATCTTTGATAGTTTCAGCTAAAGTACATCCAAGTAATCTGTCTGTTAAGTTTAATTTTTTATTAAATTTATAACGACCTACACGTGCTAGATCATATCTAAATGAATCAAAGAATCTAGTAATCAATTGATTCTTAGCACTATCTAATGTAGATGGTTCACCTGGTCTTAATTTAGCATGAATATCTATTAATGATTCATCTGTATTTTTATTAGAATCTTTAGCAATTGTATTTTCTAAGTATTCACTCTTACCAAATAAATCTAAAATATCCTCATCACTAGATAAACCTACAGCACGTAATAATGTTGTTAATGGAACTTTTCTTGTTCTATCAATTCTAACATAAATTACATTTCTAGCATCTACTTCATATTCTAACCAAGTACCTCTATTTGGTATCATTTGTGAAGTTATTACTAGTCTTCCATTTTTGTCTACTTCTTTTCCAAAATAGATTGATGGTGATCTAACAAGTTGAGATACGATAACTCTTTCTGCACCATTAATAACGAAAGTTCCGCTTTCGGTCATAACAGGCATATCTCCAAGATAAATTTCTTGTTCTTTTACTTCTCCTGTTTCATGATTAAAAAGTCTTGCTTCAACTTTTAAAGGCGCTGCATAAGTTGAATATCTTTCTTTACAACCTTTTATTGAGTATCTAGGTTGTTCAAATGAATAGTCACCAAATTCCAAGGATAACTTTCCTTGGAAGTCTTCTATAGGGAATATTTCATCAAATACCTCTTTTATTCCTTCAGTTATAAACCAATCATATGATTTTTTTTGAATTTCTAATAAGTTAGAAAGTTCAATAGCATTCTTTGTTTTTCCATAATTTCTTCTCTTACGATGGTCACCAAATTTTTTAACTTTATATGCCACTTAATCACCCCTATATACTATAATTAACAAAGATTGTGCTCTAAAAATAAGCACATGTAACCAATTTAAAATTTTACCAAAATTATTAAGATTTGTCAATGGGTTTTGCCTTTATTATATAAAACCCTTTGTTTTTTTTCACTGTTTCTAAAACATAATGGTCGCTTAGTCTCTTTATAACAGTTTTTGCTCCTTGATTTTTATTAATAACAAACCATAATTCTCCATCTTTTTTCAAATGTTCTTTAGCACCAATTAATATCTCATAAAGTATTTCATTTCCAACTCTAATTGGTGGATTTGTTATTATAAAATCATACTTTTTACTAACATTACTATATATATTGCTTTCAAAAGCATTTACTTCTACTTTGTTGAGTTTAGAATTTTTTGTTACCAAATCCAAAGCTCGTAAGTTAATATCAATCATGTCAGGCACTATATTTTTAACTTTTGCTATAAAAATACCAATAGCACCATATCCACAACCAAAATCTAAAACATCACCTTTTATATTATCTAAGTCTATATTTTCAAGTAATGAACGTGTTCCAAAATCCAATCCTTTTTTTGAAAAAACACCATTATCTGTTATAAACTCAAATTTGTGATTTCTAATTATACAACTAGTATTTTTTTCATTACTAACAATATTTTCATTTGTAAAATAATGTGCCATAACTACTCCTTTTAAAGACGGTAAAAGCCCATACTTAAGTATAGGCTAATATTTATTATTGTAATTCTACAGTAGCTCCAGCTTCTTCGAATTTAGCTTTTAATTCGTTAGCTTCGTCAGCTGATGCGTTTTCTTTAACAACTCCACCGTTGTCAGCAATGTCTTTAGCTTCTTTAAGTCCTAATCCTGTAATATCTCTAACTAATTTGATAACAGCTATTTTGTTAGCTCCTGCACTAGTTAATACTACGTTTGATGAACTTGGTCCTTCTTCAGCAGCAGCTCCAGCAGCTGGTGCAGCAGCAACAGCTACAGCACTTGGATCTACACCAAATTCCTCTTTCATTAAATCTACAACTTCTTTAATTTCTAATAAAGACATTTCTTTTAAAGAATCAATAATTTCTTTTGCGCTTAATTTTGCCATGTTTATTCCTCCTTCTTTCTATTTAATTAATCTTCTAAATTTTTACTATGTAAATCTAAGCAAATTGCAAAATCTCTTGGTATTGCCATAAGTCCACTTGCAAACATTGTAAGTAAACCTTCTCTTGATGGAATAGATGCTAATTCTTTTAACATATTAATATCAGCTACTTCTCCATCAACATATCCGACTTTTAATTCTAAAGCTTTGTGTTCTTTAGCAAAGTCACTTAAAACCTTAATAGGTGCAACTGCATCTGTACCAAAGGCAATTGCTTTTGGACCATTTAAATTATCACCTAAATCGATTTTTAAATTATCTAATGCTCTTTTTGTTAAAGTATTTTTATATACCTTATATTCAGAGTCTGTTTCTTTTAATTTTCTTCTAAGTTCATTTGTTTCACCAACTGTAAGTCCTCTGTATTCGAATAAAACTACTGATGATGAATCTTTGATTTTAGATTCGATTTCTGAAACAACATTAGCTTTAGCTTCAATCACTTTTTGATTTGCCACTACTACACCTCCATCCATATAAAGTACCATATAAAAGCCTTACATACAGTAAGGCCAAAGAATCTAAAAAAGTTCCTCGGTAGGATATTAAGATTTCTCCCCTACTGTCTACGGTACATATAAATTTTCAAACGACAAATTGATTATATCATAAACATAATTAAATGTCAAAACTATTTGTATCTATTTTGATACCAGGACCCATAGTAGATGCAACTGATATATTTAAAATATATTTTCCTTTAACTACTGCAGGTTTAGATTTTTTAATAACTGCTACAAAAGCATCTAAGTTTTCTACTAATTTAGCATCATCAAATGATACTTTACCAATAATAGCATGAACGTTACCAAAACTATCTGTACGATATTCAACACGTCCACGTTTTACATCTTCAACAGCTTTTTTAGTATCCATTGTTACAGTTCCAGTTTTTGGATTAGGCATTAATCCTTTTGGCCCTAATAACTTACCAATTTTACCTAAAGCAGGCATCATATCTGGAGTAGCGATCATTGTATCGAAATCGAACCAACCTTCTTTTTCGATTTTTTCAATATAATTCATATCTCCTACATAATCAGCTCCAGCTTCAGTAGCAGCTTTTGCTGCATCACCTTTTGCTAAAACTAAAACTTTTTTAGTTTTACCAGTACCATTTGGTAATACTATAGCTCCTCTTAATTGTTGTTCTGCTTTTTTAGTATCAAGATTTAATCTCATTGCTATTTCAACAGAACCATCAAATTTTGTTGTTGAAGTTTCTTTAACTAATTTAATAGCTTCTTCTTTTGTATATAATTTTTGCTTTTCAATTTTTTGTGCAGCTTCTAAATATTTCTTTCCTTTTTTCATTATTTAACCTCCTTATGTGGTCTAGCGGATATTCCTTCCACATAGGTATAACCTATGATTAATTAATCTTCTTCAACAGAAACGCCCATGTTTTTAGCAGTTCCTGCAACTATTTTCATAGCATCTTCTACTGTATATGCATTTAAATCTGGTAATTTAATTTCTGCTATTTGTTTTAATTGTTCTTTTGTTAATTTTCCTACTTCTTCATTAGCACCTTTAGTAGCACCTTTTTTAATTCCGATAGTTTTCTTAATTAAAAATGGTGTTGGTGGAGTTTTAATTACAAAGTCAAAACTTCTATCTTCATAAACAGAAATTTCAACAGGTAATACATCACCCATTCTATCTCTTGTTGCATCATTATATTTAGTACAGAATTCTTGTAAGTTAACTCCAGCAGGTCCTAAAACAGTTCCAACTGGTGGAGCTGGTGTAGCTTTACCTGCTTCTATTTGAATTTTAATTACTTTTGTTACTTCCTTTGCCACGAAAAACACCTCCTATTTATTTTTTCGCGAGTGGTACAAATGCCCAAACTCTAACTTCCGCGCTCCCACTAATCGCTATAAAAAGATATAGCCATGACTAATAATAACACAAAAAGTCTTTTTTGTAAATAATTTATTGGCTTTTTTATTAAAAATATATGCATATTTAAAAAAAATAGAAATTAATCTATTTTTTCTAATTTTTTAATTATATAATTACTATCTTCTTTTTCAAAAGTATATTTATATTTAGCAAACTTATCTTTATTTTCATTTATATATTTTTTAGCTGCTTTTTCTATTTTTTCATCATCATTTTTAACATTTGGAACATCTACATATTTAGTATTTATCTTTTTATCAGAATTAAGATTTACATAATCAA
This sequence comes from uncultured Bacillota bacterium, assembly GCA_946626905.1. Classification (GTDB taxonomy): domain Bacteria; phylum Bacillota_I; class Bacilli_A; order RF39; family UBA660; genus OMSK01. The sequence continues at coordinate 40,564 of CAMOVA010000001.1, forward strand.
AATATAATCGATAAGAACCTTTAGCAATATTAATATCTTCTCTCCAATTACTTTCAGCTCCTATACCAGATGAAACAGTAGTATAAATATATAAATTATTTTTTGTTTGTGTTACTTTATCAATAATTATATGCAATTCATCTCCTGCACTACAACCAGTAGGTTTAGCCAAGACATATAGTTTTTGAGTTTTATTATATACAAATGGTTCTACAGATTTATGTTGCCATTTTATATTTTTTCCAAAAATTTCTTTTACTTTTTTTTCTACTTTAGAAGCTGATATTGTTTCGTATTCTCTATCAGGATCTACTTCTGCCCCAAATCCATCATACCAAGATAAATCATAAACATCTTTTTTATCTAAATAAGTATTTTCTCTAGGAAGTTCAGAAAAAACTAATCGCAATATTTCTTCATTCGTTAATTTATTTGTTTTATATTGTTCAAAATAATAATTACTGCATAACACTTTACCAGTTAAATTATCAATTAAATATCTATAACTTTCTGGGTTATATACTTCTATTTCTTTATCTTCTTTAGTCTCTTCTTTCTTAGTAGTTTCTTCTTGTTTAGTTTCTTTCTTTGTTTGATCTTCTTTTTTAGTATCTTTATTATTATTGTTTAATAATACTACTGTTGCCGATCCTATAAGCGCTAATATAATCATAGTTAAACATACTATAATTACATTCCCTTTCTTTTTATTTGTGCCCCCGTTATAATTCATTTCTTCATTCATAATTACTCTCCTACCTTTCACTATAAATATAACATAAATAAATAAATAAATAAATAAATAAATAAATAAATAAAAACTTTACATTTTTATGTAAAGTTTTCTAATTCTTTTTTTAAATTAACAGCTACATTATGAGGAATAATTGTTTCTAATTCTTCTATTTCAGCATTCTTTATGTTATTAATTGTTTTATATTTTTTAAGAAGTTCATTCTTTCTAGTTTTACCTATTCCCTCTATATTATCTAAAACAGATGATATAGCTCCTTTACTTCTTATTTGTTTATGATAATTGATAGTAAATTTATGAACTTCATCTTGCATTCTTTCTAGATAATAGAACAAATTACTTCTTTTATCTATTTTTATTTCTTCATTTGAAGAAGTTATTAGTGCTTCTGTTGTATGTCTATTATCTTTTTTTAGTCCTACAACAGGTATTTTTAAATTTAAACTATCTAATACTTTTTTAGCTACATTTATTTGTCCAATACCACCATCTACTATTATTAGATCAGCTTTTTCTAAATTATCCATAAGTACTCTAAAATATCTTCTATAAATTACTTCTTTCATTGTAGCATAGTCATCGTTTTCATCAACTGATATTTTATATTTTCTATAATCATTTTTAGATGGTAATCCACTTTTAAATACAACCATTCCTGAAACATTATAAGTTCCAAATAAATGTGCATTATCAAATAGTTCTATTCTATCTAATTTATCTAGCGAAAGAACTTCTTTTAATTGTTCATTCGCTTGATAAGTTCTATCTTTATCTTTATTGATTAATTCATAATCATTTTCTATTTTTATTTTAGCATTTTCTATTGCCATATCCACTATTCTTTTTTTCATACCTTTTTGTGGAATCACAACTTTAGTATTTAAATATTCTTCTAATATTTTACTATCTACTACATTTGGTACCAATATTTCTTTTGGAACTAATACTTCTTTACTATAGAATGTTGCGATAAAACGAGTAAGTTCTTCATTAACATCATCAACAATTTCTAAAACTTTTGAAATCCTTCCTTGGATTCTACCATTTCTAATAAAGAATATTTGAACACTTAGATATCCTTTAAATTCATAATATCCTATAACATCTCTATCTACATTATCTACTTCTACTTTTTGCTTAGTTAATGTTATATTTATATAATCAAGTAAATCTTTTATTTCTTTAGCGCGTTCAAATTCTAAATTATTTGAATACATTTCCATTTCTTTAGTAAGTTTATTACTAACATCAGATAAATTTCCTTTTAAAAATTCTATTATATCTTTCTCCATTTGTTTTATTTTATCTTGCTCTACTTCATTTACACAATATCCTAAACATTGTCCTATATGGTAATAAAGACATGGTTTTTTAGGATATGTGCGACATTTTCTTAAAGGATAAACTCTATTAAGTAAATTGACTACACTTCTAGCAGCTGTTACATTTGGATAAGGTCCATATAATCTATCTTTATTTTTCTTTTTACCTAAATGTCTTACAACTAAAAGTCTTGGTGATTTTTCATTTGTTAATTCTATGTACGGATATGATTTATCATCACGAAGAAGTATATTATATTTTGGATCATATTTCTTTATCAAATTAATTTCAAGTATTAATGATTCTGTTTCGGATTCTACTACTATATATTCAAAATCTACTATTTCACTAACAAGTTTAGCTGTTTTACCAGTGTGAATTCTATTAAAATACGAGGAAACTCTTCTTTTTAAATTTTTAGCTTTTCCAACATATATAATCACACCATCTTTATTCTTCATTAAATAACATCCTGGTCTATTAGGAAGTATTTCTAATTTCTTCTTGATAAAATCCATACGCATCACCACTTATATTATACCAAATATTTAAAAAATATGTTAAAATTAAATTGGTGATTTGATGAAACAAATTAAAAACAATATTTCTCACACTTATATTATTAATAAATCCAAATTTATTTGTTACTTAATAAAAGTGAATTCTATAGATGAAATAAATGAAAATTTAGAAAAATTAAAGATTGAATACAAAGATGCGACACATCATTGTTATGCATATATATTAGATAATACAAAACGTTTTAACGATGACAACGAACCTGGTGGAACTGCCGGAATGCCTATTTTAAATGTTTTAGAAAACAATGAATTAAACCATATATTATGTGTAGTTATAAGATACTTTGGTGGTATTAAATTAGGAGCTGGTGGATTAGTTAGAGCATATACTAAATCTGTTACTGAAGCATTAGAAAAAACAGATATAATAGATTTAGTAAAAGGTTATAAAGTAACCATTCAATTTTCATATGATGAAGTAAAAAAAATAGATAATATTCTTAAAGATGTTAATATAATAAATAAATCATTTGATGATAAAATAATATATACTTTTTTAATAAGTGATCAAGAATATCAAAAAATAGAAAACAATTTAAATATAATAGAAAAAGAAGAAGTTTTAATTTAAACTTCTTCTTTTTTATCTATATAATACCCAAGGGCTTAATCTAGTTCCACCTCTATATGGCATACCACCTTTATATACTTCAAAGTGTAAGTGTGGACCAGTAGCAGCTCCAGTTTGACCAACTCTACCTATTACTTGACCACGAGATACATTCATACCTGGACTTACAAGTTTTTTACTCATATGTGCATATAAAGTATAGTATCCATTATTATGATTAATTAATAAACATATACCATAACTCCAATGACAATTAAATGAAGCAACCGTACCATTGTTAACCGCATATATAGGTGAACCATATCCTGTACCTGAAATATCAATACCAAAGTGAAGATTACGTCTTCTTGTATATGGATCAATACGATATCCATAATCAGAAGAAATTGTATAACCACTGTTTGTAGGCCATCCCCATGATTTAGTAGAACCTACACCAGATACTTGTTTTTGACCATAAACAATAATTCTATCAGTCGATGGTCTTAATTCTTTCTTACCAATTGGTTTTACATATGTAATTGTACCATTAGTAACCTCTACTTCTTGACTAATACGTTCTAGACCATTTTCACCCTTTTGAATAACTTGATCATAACCAACTTGTCTAGATGCATCATAACGTTCAACCGTTTTAAATCTATTAACTTCATCTTTAACAACCGATTTTTCAATTACTACTTGAATTTGTGGGTCTGTCATACCAATAACAACGCTTTGACCTGGGAAAAGTAAACTTTTATCACTAGTAAATGATGGATTTGAAAGCAAAAATTCCTCCACACTTATATGATTTTGATAAGCAACTGTAGAAATTGTATCTCCACTTTTAACAGTATAATTCTTTTTTTTGTTGTCCTTACCAAACAGTAAATATTGAGATAATTCTTTTGAATCACTATATATTGTCTCAGTAACCGGAATATTCATTTTCTTAATTGTAATATCATCTTTTACATAAATATTATTAATATATGAACCTGTTGATATTATTTTTTGTTGAGTTTCATTTTTATATTTTTCATACTCTTCAATACCCGCATATGTTTTAAACATATTAACAACTGATTCATCAAATACATTTTTATCAGTAGTATAAACTACAATTTTTTTATTTGATTCTTTTTTCTTACCTTTTACTTTCGTATTAATAGTAAATTTATATCCTTTAACAGTAAAAGGTTTTAATTCTTGAATTTGATCATATATATCTTCAACAGAATCTAATTTACCATTATAAGTTAGTATTTTTTGTATAGAAATACCATTTGGCGAATAAACCTTATTCACATTAAATTGTCTTTTATATACTTCATTATTTTTATCAATATATTCTTCTAACTCAGATTTTGATTTAACAACACCAAGCATATCACCATCTAAATAAATTTCATAAAACTCATCAGGTTCTTTATTACTTTGATAAGAAGATGGTAATAAAATAGCTATAATAGCTACACTTAATAGAGTTAATAAACATATTAAAATTTCCTTTGTGTTTTTCATAACATCACCATTTTTAACATAAAAATTATATCATAAGAAAACTATATTAGTCAAACAAATAAAAAGAACCTTTACATATCAGGTTCTCCTTTTTTTAACTTCTTTTTCTCTGCTTTTTCTTTTTTCTTTATTTCTTTTTGATTTTTCTTTTCTTGTGCTTTTGTTTTCTTTTCAATGTTTCTAATATCTCTTTTAGTTAATTCTTCCACGTCTTCAACACTTTTACCACGTCTAGTAAGTGAGATAGTTGTAATTAAGATAAGTAATCCAATAACACCTGCTAGAATTAAACCAAATTTTTGATATTTTTTAATTAATTCATTTTTAGATTTTACTTCTTCCTTATCATATAACTGAATAGTATTTTCTGAACTTTCATATTTGTATATACCTTCTTTTCCAGTATCTGGATTAACTCCATAAACTAAACTATATTTTGATTTACTATTTAGTTTATATACAACATACTTAACATCATTAATTACTTCTTCATATTTTTTATAACCACTAGGTATTTTTGATTTAGGAAAATCTAAATAAATTAAATTGAAATCTTTTACACTTAAAAACTTTAATAAATGATATTCCATAGGTTTTTCATCATTTTTAAAAGATACAAATTTATAAAAATCAACTTTACCTTCAGAATCCTTTAAACCTATTAAAATATAACCTATTTTATCAAGACGATATGCATCAACTTCTTGTTCTTCTAAAGTCAATTTCATATCAGAATGTTCTATCTTAAGTTCAGGTAATTCATCCTTGTTTTTAACAACTGAGTATTCCTTACCATCTACTTTAACAACAATTGGCTTTTTATCTACATTAACATTTAAAGATATAGTTTTTCTTGTACCATCTTCTGCAGTTACAACAACATTAAATTTATTTTCACCTATTGTTACTTCTTTATCACCAATACCTGTTACTGTTTGTTTATCACTACTTCTAGATGTATAAATAGTTATTTTAGTTGTATCATAAGGTACAGTTAACGAATAAGAATTTGTATCATTATTAAATTCTGGAGTTATTTTATATCCCTTAACACCAAATTCTTCTAATTTAGTACTGCTTGATTTAGTTTTTTCTTTCTTAATAACGTTATTTGTAGAAGTGCCACCACCATTGTTGTTAGAAGATGATTTTTCAACTACAGTAACAGTTCTAGAACCTGATAAATTTTGTCTATTTAAGTTTTGATCAGTAGCATTACCTGATAAACTTACAGTAATATTACCAGTTCCTGTTGCTTTACATGAAACAGTATAGCTTTTTGAGCCATTATTACCACTTGGTGTAGTATCTGCAAAACTTCCTGAGCATCCACTTACTGGCCCTGATGCACTAATTCGTATACTCCATGATGCAACGCCACTAACACTTGCTGTTGCCGAAAAAGTAGAACCTACAGTAACTTTGCCAGAACTAGTTGATATATAACCAGATGCCAAAACTTTATTATTTGCTAGCGCAAATAAAGCCATTGTAAATACTAAATATTTTAGTTTTTTCATAATACACCTCCTATGAAATCTTTCTAGTTCCAACTAAATGTTGTTTTACCATTAATAAATCTATTGAATCTATTGTTCCATCTTTATTAATATCAGATGCAGTCATTGAATTACCTGATAATTTTCTTGAACCAACTAGATGTTGTTTTACCATTAATAAATCTATTGAATCTATTGTTCCGTCACTATTGATATCACCTATTTTAACATTGCCACTACTTGATGTAGATGCTCCTGTATTAGGTGCTCCTGTAAATATTGGAATGTAGAATATATATTTAAAATTCTTACCAATATAATTTATATTTGAATTATATGTTGTAACTGATTCTGTATATGGTGCTTGTATATTTTGCATATATTGATGACCACCTAAATTTGGACCATATGGATCCCATTTTTGTAAGTAATTTGTCATTTGACCTTTTACATTATATGTGTCATTTGCTCCAATATATCCTTTATACATAAATTTTGCTGCACCTTCTATTGATAAATATGGTGAAGTCCAATTGTATCCATTACATAATTTAGTTCCTTTAGAACTTGTTAGTGTACCAGCAGCACATTTTATACCATTTGAAATTACTTCACTATTACTAGATCCAGTAGCTTGAATATTGAATAAATTGTAATATTTTGTACAATTTGCTTCTTCTTTTAAACATTTTCCAGCAGCTAAAGCTTCTGTCCCTCTTGGATTTTCTTGTCTTAAACGAGAAGCAAGCATATAAGCACTAACATTAGTTTTTTTAGCTATTTCTAATATTGCTTGAGCATAAGTTTTGCCATTTGATCCAGGACATTCTTTATTCTTATATGCATCTGATAGTATACCATTAACCCCAGCTTCTGTTTCTGATGGATTATAGTATTGTGACTGAAACATAAATACATGTTTTTCATCTAAGAAATTATATGGATTCATATAATGTTCTATTGCTGCTTTTGTTGCATAATACCATGTTTTTTCAGCATTATAGGCTTTACCTTTATAATTAGCTGGAGCTGTATGCCATATTAAACTTTCATCTCCTGTTTCTGCTTTTACCATATCATTCCATGCAACTGGAATTTCTGTATAAAAATATTTTTTATTCGCTTCTTTCCATTTTGTACATTCACTTTTACTTAAACCAGATGGACATACTCCCCATAATAAGAATTTATCTTGTTTTACAAATACTGCATTTGGATATATTTTATGTAATTCTTTTATTTTTTCTTGATATTGTGCTGGAAATTTAGCAAGTTCTGCTTCATAACTTCCAACTTGGCTATCAGAATATACGGCTTTTACCTTGTTTACAAAGCAAAAAGAGATGATGAAAATACATATATAACATAATATATTTAATTGTTTTTTCATAAAATCACCTCTTTCTAGATTTACATTAATTATATCAAATAATGCTTTTAATGTATAGGAATGATGCTTATTTTGCTTACTTGTTTACACTATTTTACATTTAATTTTTTCTTTTCAAATACGACAATAAATAAAGAATTCCTATAAAAGATGAATAACTAAGTATTATAAAAATATATACTTTTATATCACTTGTCTTTGGATTATCAGGTATATCATTTTTTATGTTTAAAATAGGTATTTCTTCTTTATTATCTAATGATATTTCTTCTTTTTTTATTTCTAATGGGGTTTCTTCTTTTTGTTCTGTTTTAATTATCTTTTTTTCTTTTATTTTTTCATTAGTTAATTCTATTTCTTGATTATCTGAATTTATATCTACTTCATGCATTTCTAAATCTATTTTATAGCCATCTTTAGCTTCTTTTTCTTTTATATAATATTTATCATATAACAATCTATCAAAAAGTGCTTCTCCACTTAAATCAGTAGCTTTTGTAGATAAGAGTGAATTGTTTTTGTCATATAATTCAAAAACAACATTTTCTAATGGTTCTTTAGTTTCTGAATCTATTTTTTTAACTGTTAGTTTCCCATTAATAACATTAATATCAATTTTATAATTAAGTGTTTTTAAGTTGCCTGGCAACAATAAATTTTGTCCTTTTGAAGCTTTAAAATATGTACTATAATCTGAATATAAATTGTATTTTTTATTTAAATTTAAAGTGTATTTACCTTCCATTTTAGTTTCAATATTTAGTTTGTTATTATTTATATTCGCATTTATATCATTTGCTTTTTCTACCTCATATTCTTTTAATACATTATTTTTATCATCAACAGATATAGTACTTTCAGGCAAAAGATCAGGCACTTCAATACTTGGTAATATATCAGAATTTTTCACTAAATTTTCAAGTTCATTAATTTCATCTGTATATTTAACAACTCTATTTCCATCAAACTTATCTGTAAAAAATATATCCATATTAGGTTCTACTGTTTTCCATATCATAAATTGTGTTATCGCATACCACTTATTAGTTGTATGATTTTTATATCCATAGCCATAATAAGCAAGTTTTTCAATTCTATTTAATTGATAATTAGATAAATTAATATTTGTAGATTTAGTATAAACTTCATCTTCATATAATCTAACTCTTGGGCTTATACAATAAGTTGCTTTATTATCAGATTTTCTTCTAATAAATCTCATTAATTGTGGTTTGGAAAAATCCCCTTCTTTTAAATTTGCATATATACCACTTATCCAATTATCTTCATAAAAATAATCAGCTTTTACAGAATTAATTCTAATAACAGTTACAAACAATACAAGTAAACATATTTTTATTGTTTTTTTCATATATTTCTCCTTTCACGAAAGATAATATATTAAAAAACTAAATAACTCAAATGTATTTTTTTGTTTGTTTTTATATATAAAAAAGCAGATTTTAACAATCTGCTTTATAATTATTTATTTTATATATTTATAAGCCACTAATTAACAAATTTATTATCAAACCCAAAAGTTGTATAAGTACCATCACATGCGATATATGGTTTATATGAACTATCTTTATAACTATACAAAACATAACCTTCACAAGTATTTGTACTAACTACTGGATCTTTTAATTCTTTTAATAAATTAGCACGCTTAAGCATTTTTACAGTAATTACATAATCATTATTTTTATCAAAACTATATTTAATTGATGCATTTTTTAAACTGTCTTCAAGATCTTGATAATATTGATCAGTATCCTCAGCCGGCATAATAGATTTATCAGTTATTTTAGTATCATATTTATTATCAGTGCGAAAATAACGATTTAAATAAATAGAAATAACAATTAATATAAACATTGAAATTCCCATAAAAACTAAAACTTCTGGTAATCCAAACCCTTTTTTATTCATAGTAAACATTTTTATCATCAGTTTCTTTAAAACTATATAGAGTAGCTGGTCTACCACTCATTGAAACATTTTTCTCATTAGTATTTTCAATAATATCAAGACTTAATAATTTTTTTCTAAAGTTTCTTCTATCGATTTCTTTACCTAATAATTGTTCAAATAATTTTTGTAATTCTGGCATTGTGAAATCACTTGGAAAGAATTTTCTTAAATATTTAGTATTTAATAGTTTAGTCTTAAATAAATCTGTAGTTTTTTTAATAATTTCTCCATGATCATAAATTGTTTTTGGAATATTATCGACATTAAACCACTCATATTCTTCACTTTCTTCTATATTAAGGTTTAATTTTACAGTATCAATAATAGCAATCATAGAAATACCAACTATTCTAGTGTCAGGAATTCTATCAATTTGTGTTGTTATAATTCCTGGTTCAGTATAAACATCATTTACACCTAATTTTTCACTTATAGTTGCTTCTGCACATTCTTCAATTGTTTCTTTGTTAATCATAAGATTACTTGGAAGCATCCAATAACCTTTAAATGGATCATCCATCTTTTTGAATAATAGTATTTTTAATTCTCCATTATCTACTGTATAAAGATTTACTAAGGCTTCTATTTTATTATTAAACATAATAACTCTCCTTTTGTGTAATATTAACAATTAAATTATAATATATTTTTAAATTATTGTCAAATAAAAAGCAATGAATACATTGCTTATTTAAACATAATAGTTTTTTCTACTACTCTTTTAACATCTCTTTCATTAAAAGGTTTTTGTAACATATCAATTATTGGATACTTAAATGCTTTATCAATTGATTCTCTATCATCAGCACCTGTTATTATTGATACAGGATATTTAGTAAACATATTGTTTTGAGTAAAGTAATCTAATACATCAAATCCATTAACATTAGGCATATTTAAATCAAGTAATACACCTTTTATTTTATCATCAACATTATTTTGTAATATATTTATTGCTTCATTACCATCGTGAGCTAGAACAACTTCATATGTATCATTAAATATTTTTGAAATAAAGTTACCTATCATATCAGAATCATCAACTACTAAAATAGCACTTGTCTTAGGTCCACTACTATAAACAGGTTGTACTTGTTTAACAGCTTCTTTACCTAAATATCTAGAAGTTAAATCAATAATTCTATTTGTTTCTGAAATAAGTTCTTCATAATGATTGAATACAAATCCAGCATCATTTGCTTTACCTTGTAACTCATGTTGAAGCGCTAATTCAGCTAATCTTGTAAATCCTAAATATCTAGCATCACTTTTTAAAGAATGCGCATATATTGCATAATTAGACATATCTGAAGCTTCTTTATATTTTTTTAAATTTTCTAATTTTTCATTAACTCCATCTAAGAATTCTCCTAATGTTTCATCATATGTTGCCATATCTCCAAATAGTTCTAAACTTTTAGCAACATCTACACCATTATTTGTTAATAAACTTACATCTCTCATATTATCACCTACCATAAATTATAACATATTAAAGCCTTTTAAGCAATTAATTCTTCTTCTTTCCTAACTTACTGTCAATTATCTGTACAATACTTCCATAACCTACAAAGAATACATATATAACAAGTAGATTAACCATAACCCCTAACATTCCATATTTTTCTACATCCATATAGTAATAAGGGTATGTATTTCCATGTAAGAAAGTACCTCCTAAAGAAATATATACAAGTACAAATAATTGATAAACTATTATTATAAAACTCCATATAATTGGATATTCACGTTTTAAATGTCCTTTTTCACCAAATAAAATATAATCAAGTATAACTAGTATTGGAACTACTAAATGAACTAAATTACATTCTAAAGCATGATCCTTAAAGTCTGAAATTTGACCAGCTAAAACAAAATTATAGATAAAAAATGTCGCAGTTATTCCCATAGTAACTGTACCTTTGGTTATATAGTAAGCTCCATTCTTTTTTAATTTATTGGTTAACATTAAAATAACTAATATTAAAAAATATACTAAGCATAATAAATTACTTAAATTTGTAAAATAAAGTATTCCCTTTTCAAATGATAAAAATCTGAAATTCAAATACAAAGATAAAGCTGCGACTACTATAATAACCATTCTATATAGTAATACAATTTTATTTTTCATAGTACCACCATTTTAATTATATCAAACACAAAATAAAAGTAAACAAGATTAGTAAAGTAAACGTAAAAAAAAATTAATCAATCATGATTAATCATATTTAATAAATTAATTTTAAACATATCTTTTTCAGAATGTTGTTTTGAAACCATAACTCCTTTATAAGTTACAAGTTCTGATTGATGTCCTTCACTTAAAATAGCCTCTGGTTCTAACTTATCTAAAAGAATCATCTTATCATTTTCATATACGACATAAAGTAATTTAATTTCTCCATGAACTTTAGCAAACAAAGAATCTGTTGGAAGCTTTAATTCATAACTTTTTGTATTATTTTCTTTATTAGTAGAAACAATTTCCCCTAAAAAATCTCCTTCTTTTAAACTTGGATAGTAATCGAAGTGTAATTTTTTATAGGCTAACATATTATATTTTTTTAATGATCTTTCTAGTTTATGAAATTCATTTTCATTTACGTAATCAAACAAATATGTTTCTTTCATCAAAAGCCTCCTTTGCTATCTTATCATCTATAATAAATATTATCACAATTAATTTTCAAAGTCAATAAAATAAAAAGTCAAAAAAAAGAGGAATTATCCTCTTTTTGTCATAACTTTTACTCCGGTATTTTCGTTAACTAAAGAATTTCTTAAAGCATATAAGTTTGCTTTTGCAGTTGCGATTAAGTTTAATTTTTTATTAACAACTACTTCTTCTACTTCTTCTACTTCTTCTTCAATAAGTTCTTCTTCGCCTTCGAATTTTTCAAAGTATTGATCATTTTTTTGTTCAATTACTTTTTCAGTTTCTTTCTCAGTTACTGTTTCTTGTTGTTTTCCAGTAATTGTTTCAACTTTTCCATCACTTACTTTTTCTTCTTTACCGTTTTTCTTTTCTTTATATTCAGTTGTTGGTTTTTGATAAGCAGCTTTAGCTGATCTTACATAATTGTTCCATCCATCGATATATCCATCTTTATATCCTTTAATATAATCTGCATCATGTGATCCACTTGGATTTGGTGCGGAAGATATAGTTGATGGTATTTTTCCAGAACTAATTTGTTGATTGTAAGCAGCTCTAGAACCAGCTGTTTCACCAGCTCCTTTACCAGCGATATATGAATCACCAGATTCAGAAGCTTTTTTAGTTTCATCATACTTAGAAGTATCTTGATTTTGTTTTTTATCTCTATTATACTTCTTAGTTGATTTTTCACGTTTATCTTCTGGTACATTCTTTTCATCAGTTGTTCTAGTTGTTGTTGTACCAACTTGTTTTTCCCAATATTCAGTTTGATCTTCATTATTTTTACCATAGTTGAATTCATTAATATAATCAACTGCATCAACTCTTTTATATAATGACCAATCAATTTTACTATAAACTCTTTCTATTATATTTTCTTCATAATATTCTTCATTAGCATTTAATATCATTGTATTAGATATAATAGAATTAAAATCTTCTAAAGTATAGTATACTGTATAACTTAAAGCATCTGTTTCATTAAGTAAAGAACCTGTAAATGTATTACCGTCTTTAATAGTTGCTAATATTTGTTCAGAAGACATATTTTCATATCCCTTTATACCGAATTCTTTAGCCATTTTTCTTAACTTATCAGCACTATATACTTCAAGTTCATCTGAACAATCTGCTAATAAAACATTAAATGGTTTATTATAGATTCCTGTTCTATCTTCTTTATCATTTATGATATTTCCATCTAATCTATCTAAATCATATAAACTAGATAAAGCCATAAATGTTGAAGTTAAATCTAAATTATATTTGATATATGAACCATTAGTTTCTGAATTTAAATCAATTAATTCTTTTTTAACACCAATGATTTTTTTAACTAACTTATTATATTTACTTGTATCATCTTTTTTATTTGCTTTATGTAATTTAGCTTTTAAATCAGATAATTTAGTAAATAATTCAGCTTTTTTACTATCCATAAATAGATTATTATAATCCATTTTTTTACTTGGAGTAGTAATAGTTAATTGATCACCAAATATTTGCATAAATTTAGTAAATTGTTCACGCATTTTAGTATCAGTTAATGTTCTTTTACCATTAATAATTGCTAAAGGTACTCCACCTATTTCATCTCTATTAACTAATAGATTTGAATATAAAGTCATTTTAACAATTTCTCTTTTTTGATCTTCTGTTAATTCCTTACCATAATCATAGAAACCATTTTCAAGACCATCATTTATAAATGCAACTGTTTTATTTTCAATAGAATCAATTGTATTATAAGCATCTTGATATTCATCTACTACGACTGGATTTTCTGGAATTTCTGGAATTTCAGTTGAGATTTCTTTTTCTACTACTGGTTTTGTTGTTTCATTACCTATATTTTTATTATTACATCCTACTGCTCCTAGTAAAGTAGCACCAATTGTTCCAGCTAGAACAAGTGGAGCTGCTTTAGAAGTTCTTTTTTTGATTTTATATTTTAAACCATCTATAAACATTTCTAATTCAGTCATAATATCCCTCCTTAAACTTTTCTATTAACCAACTAATTCAGTTTTACATACACCTGTGTATACATATCCTAAATTTAATAATGTTAAATCATTATAAGTACTCCATTTATAAGATACTGATCCTGGTGTAGTTGATTTAGTTCTTGATCTATATGAAGTTTTTGTGTAATATTCATACACTGGTTCTTTTTCAGTTATTTTTTCATAACCTGTAACAATCATACGTTGTGTAGTATAACCTGTTGTATATGTTGAGTAAGATGCACAACGATAATTTGAAGATGATGTAACTGGTGTGATTTGATATACTCTATATAAGTATACAACACCATATGTACATTCATTAGTACAATAATAATTATATTTACCTACATATTCATATCTATATGAAGATGTTTTTAAATTAGCTGGAGCAGAAGTTAATTTAACTGTTCCAATTAATGTTTCTTTATAACTATTTACTGTTACATCAACAGTATATTTTGTACATACTTTTGTAGTTGAAGATCCAACTACTACAGTTTCTTCTTTTGTAATTGGTTTTGATAAATCATCTTTTGTAGTAACATTCCATCCAATTTGTTTTCTATATTTAGAAGTTTTCTTTTGTACTTCTACATTAGATGTAGCAGATATTTCTTTTTCTGTCCAAGCAGACCATTCAGAATATTTAACTACACCTGCTGTTGTTTTCTTATATTCACAAACAGTTCTATATGATGGAAGACAAGCTTTCTTGTATTCTTCTTTACTTACTACATTACCATTATCATCATAATATTTTCCATTTACTACTCTACAATAATATTTTTCTATAATAGTAGGTTCACAAGCTTTCTTGTATTCTTCTTTGCTTACTACATTACCATAATTATCATAATATTTTCCATTTACTACTCTACAGTAATATTTTTTAGAATCACAAGCTTTTTTATATTCTTCTTTACTTACAACGTTACCATTGTTGTCATAATATTTTCCATTTACTACTCTACAGTAATATTTTTTAACAACAACTTTACTATGACATGATCTTTCATAAGCAGCTTTACTTACTACATAACCATGTTTATCATAATATTTTCCATTTACTACTTTACAATAGTATTTTTTAGGTGTTTTAACAACTACAGTATGTACTTTAGAAGCTTTCTTCTTAACATTATATACTTTAGTTGGTGTTCCTTTCTTCTCACAAACTGTTTTAGAACAATAATCATAACATCCCATATATACTAATAGATAATTTTCTTCTTCACCACATTTTAAGTTAACTTTCATGACATATTCATCGTTTTTCTTAGTTACTTTTACATATGATTTAGTTTTACTACATTGATTTCCATTTTTATCTTTAAATGGTAATACAATTTTTTTATCTAACATTTCTTGTAATGTTAAAATTACTGATTCACCAGTTTTTCCTGGTAAACGCTCAATTGTAAAATAGCTTTGTGCTCCTTCTTTCATTGACATTAAATTTTCATTGAAAATTCTGTCATATAAAATTGATAAATCTGCATTCTCTGTAACAGTAGTTGAACCACCATTATCTGATGATTTTGTAGCTTTCTTTAAATCAGTTTTAGTTGGAAATAACCAAAGTAAAATAAAGATAAATAAAGCCACAAATAAAAATTGTAAAATTACGCTTCTTACGCTAAAATTATTTCTTGATTCAGTATACATAATACTCCCCCCTTAAAAATTTTACGAGGCCTATGATAACACAAAAATATATTATTGTCAAGTTTTTAATATCTTTTTAGCAAACAAAAATAACCCTTAAATTATAAGGGCTATTTTACATTTATTCGAACAATAGTACTTCCTGTATTATTATAACAAATTTTATACTCTAAAACATGCTTATTTTTCCTTAAAACCTCATGTGTTGTTGCTTTTAAAACACCTGTTCCAATACCATGAACTATTACAAATTCTTTATTTTTTAATTTAATATTATCATTTATGAAGTCTATTATAGCTACTCTAGCACTTTCTCTATCAAATCCATGTAAATCTAGTGATGGTAAATTTTTTATAAATACTGTATCCATACTAACCTATTCTTCTTTTGTGTTTAGCAATAATATTAGTAAGAATTATAAAGAAAATACTAAATATTACCATCATAAACATATTTGTAAATATAGGTTTTAAAGTATCAAAATTAACTATTTCTAGAGTTGACGCTCTATTATTATTATCAACATAATAATAAGTTGGAAGTATACGACTTATTTTTATAACACTATTAGGTAAATATTCTACTGGTACAAATACACCACATACAAAACTTGATCCTATAGCTAAAACATTAATAATTCCTGAAATAGCATTCTTATTATTCAAGATATTTCCTATTAGGAATGCTAGTGCTGTACTTGATAATATAAATACTAATAAATTAATAATATATATAACACCTTGTTTTGAAGTCATAACATTACCAATTAATATAAAACTTAGTAATACATAAAAAGCCCATAAACTTAAAGAAAATAAACCATTAGATATTAATAATTGTCTATTATGTTTTTTATAATTCATACTACTAATAGATGTTCTTTTTCTTATTTTTTCACATTTAAAACTAGATAAAACTATACAAATAATATAAACTAATGACGCTAATACACTATATGCTGTAAAAGTATAATAGAAATTTGCTTTTGCTAATTTATTTGTATCTAACTTAGTTGTTACTTTAACAGAAGCTTCCTTTTTTATTGTTTGATTTATTTTATTAATAAGTTCATCTTCATTTTTAACACTTTTTAAGTATATATTAGATATTTTTAAATATCTTGTAATTATTTGTTCTGCTAATGCTGAATTATAGTTATCCTTTTTCTTAATACTTAATTTAGGATTTTTTAGATTTAAATAATCTTCAGTATAGTTTTTTGGAATATAAACAATATAATGTACATCTTCATAGAAAATAGCATCATCTCTTGCTTCTTCTGTATCATTTATTTTAACTTGTTTACTATTATCTTTAATATATTTAATAAAGTTTTTTGTTATCTTAGTATCTTTATCTTCATTTATAACTAAAATATTAGGTTTAGCTGCACTAAATTTAGTAGCAGAATCACTGTTATTTAAACTGAAAACTGTAAAAAACACTAATAAAGATGTATATAAAATTAAATATGCTTTATTCTTTTTAAATATTTTTAACATTGTTTTAAATACTATCATATTTTTGTCTCCTTAAACTATTATAAGATAATAAGATTAATATAAATGAAAATAATAGTAAACTAATAATATCAAAATAGTATCTATTAAATGTATCATAGTAATATAGTGAATAAAAACCATCAGTTATCATATTAGCTGGATTTATTTTGTTAAGTAGTGGTATATTTTTATCTATTATATATTTCATAGTAACACCCATCATACCTGCGAAGAAAACACCAACCATTGAAATACTAAGAATTATTCCAAGTTTACCATTTTCACTTGTTTTAACAACGGTTGATACAAAAAGGCCTAAAGATAAACCTGCTAAACTACCAACCAATGATAACAAAATTATATATTCTAAATGATTACCATAATCAACATTTAAAGCAAATATTGTATACAAATATAGAAGAATTAATCCTACTAATTGAACTAAATAAGATGATAAAAGTGAACTAAATACTAATTTCATCTTTTTTGTAGGAGAAACAGAAATTCTTTTACCTACATTAGTCATATCAGGTAAAACTTTGTTAACCGCAGCCATAGATAACATTGCTCCATATAAACAAGTCATCGCAATTAGTGTGTAAAACTCTACCATCATAACATCTACATCTGTTTTAGATTTGTTATCATATTCAATATTATCATTAAGCATTGCTTCAACCGTTTGATATATTTGTTTATAATCAATTTCTTTTGATGTACTACCTATTATGTATCTTGCTTCTTCTAATTCATCCACTACATATTTAAATATAGTTTCATTAATACCATTTGAATTTATTGTTAAAACAGGATCATTATTTTTTAATTCTAAATATCCAACTATTTTTTTATCTTTAAGTAATTTTTTAGCTTTTGTTTCTGTCACATATTTAGTATTGAATAATTTTTCATCACCTTTACTTAAAAAATCAAATGTTGTTTTATAAATTACATTATTATTAAATTCTTCTGAATTAATAACTGCTATATCAATTGTCTTTAATTTATCATTTTCTGCTATATCTTTAAATGCCATATGAAAAAAGGTTCCTAATATTAAAGGAAAAGCAAAAGTCCAAAATATTAAACTTTTATCCTTTAATAAAGTTTTTAACGAATATTTAAAATTATGAAAAAACATTAATCTCTAAGTTCCTTACCAGTTAATTCTAAGAATACATCGTTTAAAGTTGGTCTTTCTGAATATATTCTTGTATATTTAATTTTCTTGTTTTTTAAATATTCCATTATTTCAACCAAATTATTTCTACCTTTTTTATAAGTTATAACAAGCATATTATCACTATAAGATACAACATCTACATTTTTGAAACTTGTTATTTCTTCAATATGTTTATCACTTATTCCATTAACTTCAACAATAACTTTTTCTTGAGTACTTGTTAATTTCTTTAATTCATCACATGTTCCACCAGCTATTATTTTACCTTTATCTAGAATAATAACTCTATCGCATAGTATTTCTACTTCTTCCATATAATGAGTTGTATATACAATAGTGGCACCATTATCTCTTAATTTTTTAATTCCATTTAAAATATTGTTTCTACTTTGTGGATCTACCGCAACTGTTGGTTCATCTAAGAATATTAAAGAAGGTTTATGCGCTATACCACAAGCTATATTAAGTCTTCTAAGTAAACCACCTGATAATTGTTTTGGATAATATTTTTTAAAATCAGCTAATCCAACTAAATTAATAGCTTCTTCCACATATTTTTGTCTAACTTCTTTATCTTTTATATATAGTCCACAAAAATAATTAATATTATCTAATACTGTTAATTCATCAAAAACAGCAACATCTTGGAATATAACACCTATTTTTGATTTAATGTTATATGCACTTGGTTTCATTTCTTTACCAAATATTTTTATTTTACCGTTACTATATTTAAGTAAAGATAAAATACAATTAATAGTTGTAGACTTACCACTACCATTTGGGCCTAATAGTCCTAAGATTTCACCTTTATTAACTTCAAATGACAAATCATCTACTGCTTTTACATTCTTATACTCTTTTGTTAAATTCTTAACTTCTATTATCTTTTCCATTTGTTCACCTCGTATAAAATTATATAGTTTATTTTAGTTGCACTCCACCAATCACACTTGGAAATTTGTCAACTTTGCTTAACAATCACTTTTTTAATATGTATTTTTTGACTAATTTTCTATATTCATCATCCAATTTTTTATAATGAGCTTTATATTCTTCTTCACTTCTTTCTTGAAAATATTTATTAGCGTTAACATCATAACTTATACATTCAAGAACTCCACCTCTTGGACTGCTTTTGTCAAATGGTTTAGTTGTTAATAAAAACTTAGTTTCTTCAATACAATCTGAATAAACATTTCCATCTTTATCTATTAAACATACTCCTGTATGATAAGCAGCTAAACTCTCTTTACCATGTTCGTTTAATTTATCAATATAATATTTTAATATAACTTCATCTGATAATCCTTCTACACCATTAATACGTTTAACAAACAATCCTGGTTGTTCTTCATTGCTAAATTTATCAATATATAATCCAGAATCTTCTGCAATAGTAGGTATTTTAGTAGCTTCATAATATTGTTTTGCTTTTTTGATAGCATTTTCTTCTGGAGTATTTCCATCTTCTACAATATCTAAATCTAGTCCAATCATTTTAGGTGTTATAACATTTATCTCCTTAAATTCTTTTAAACGTTCTTTCATCATCTTATATTTCATTTCATTTCCTGTTCCAAATAATAAATCCATATCACATTCCTCCACTTAATTATTATAACATATAAAAAGTAGATATTTTATCTACTTTTTAATTCTACTGTCTTTAACATCTCAATAAATTCTCTATATTGTGTTTTAGTTATAAAATCATCAAAATTACTCATAGAAAATTCAAATACATAATCACCATCTTTAACATAAGCTCTTGCATTAACATCATCAAAATCATCTTGTCCTGTATAACCTATATAAAATGTCTTACCATTTATTGTCATTGTTGTTTTATGAGTTAAATAATCTATATATTCATCAATATCTATTTTTTCATTAGAAAAAACATCTATGCCTTTATAAGAAAAAACACCTACCATGAATCTTCCAAAATTATTTTTATTATCATAACTTATTTGAACTAAAGTTTTATTATCATCATTCCAATATAATTTTTCACTAACTTTATAATTATCTAATATAGAATAATCTATCAATTTATCAAGACTTTCTGGTGTAGTTTTTTGATTTGATCTACACCCTACCAATAATAATAAACACGCGCTTACTAATATTAGCTTTTTCATATTATCACCTAAACTTCAATTACTTTTGGATCTTCATAAAATGAATAAATAGTTGCTTTTATATTTGTTAAATATAATACTTCTGTATTATCATCTTCTGCACTATACATTGCTTTAAGTTCTGGATTAGCATCTAACATACTCTTTTTAGCTTCTATTCTATCATCTCTAACAACAGTAGCTTCTACTCTAATCCATCTACCATCAAGAAATGCACTTATTTCTACATTTGGATTTATTTCCATTTGTTTTGATACTTCTTTTGATTTACCTGTTTGAATGTATAATTTATCTTCAAAAATATTTAGTGCTCCAAAAGGTCTTACTCTTGCATTTTTACCATCTGTAGTTGCTATATAAAAACATCCACATTTTTTTAAAAAATCATATATTTCTTTCATAATTAATTCTCCTTATTCTTTCTAATTTTTATTTTAAAAATAGTCTCATTTTCTTTTTCTTCACTATCAATAATTTCTACATTCTCTAAACAAGAATATATATATTTCTTGATTGTTTTTAATTCTTTTTTATATGCTAATGTGTTAGTATGCATTAAACTTCTATGAAGCTTTTTATCTATACAATTACACGAAAGAAGTGTATCTATAAAAAAGGCATTATCCATTCTGACGCATTCCCTATCATATATAATCTCCTCTACAAATTCTTTTAAATTATATCCTTCTTCATACATCAATTTTATATAATTTTCTGCATCAGCTTCAACATAAATATATTTTGAAACAATATATTTTTTTATTTCATTTTCTTTTTCTTCTTCATTTGTCCAAGAAGCAATGATTGTGTCAGAATCACCACATTCTTCACAAATAGAAGTTATAATTTCTTTATCTTGACTAGATACATAAATACCTCCAAGATGTGATTCAACTAAATATTTCATGCTTACCTCCTATATAATTATATCATCTTATTTTTGAATTAAAATTATTATTTAACATTAAAATATTTTTTACTTCTTCTTTATGTTTATATAAAAGTCCTTCTTCTTCTATATTTTCTGAATAATTAATTGTTTTAACTAAATGATCTCTTACCTTATTTAAATCAGAACGACTGGCCCCTAAATCATCATCATCAATTACACAATAATGTTCTATTTCAGGATGATTATGTAAATACTCTAATATTTCATCTTCTTTCCAAATAGGTGTGAATACTCCAGGTCTTAATTCTTTTGCTACTGTAGGAGTTCTTCCAATACAATCTATCCCATATTTTTTAAAAAGATTTAATATATTTCTTATCCATTCTACACTTGTTTGTAATGTTACTTCATCTATACATTCTTTATGACTTGTTGATACTACTATTTTAGAATCTGTTTCTTTACATATTTCAGATAATATTTTAATTCTTCTTTCAATATCTATATCATTTTTATAGTGATATGTATTCAAAACTCCATCGAAATCTAAGAATATAACATTCACATTATCACCTCATACTGTATAATATTATTTTAACATATTTAGTTATTTTTTTAAAATATATGTTATAATGTTTACAACTAGTTGACCTACACACCCTAGTATAAAAAATGGAAGGAGAAAAAGATATGAATATATTATATGGATTTATTAACATTGTAGTTACTTTTTCTTTAGTTGTTTTAATTGAAAAATTGTTTAAAAAAGAAGGTATATATGTATGGCTTAGTATAGCTACTATCTTAGCAAACTTAACAGTTTGTAAAATGGTTGATATACTCGGTTATACAACTAGCCTAGGAAATGTATTATTTGCATCTACTTTTTTAGCAACTGATATCATGTCAGAAAAATATGGTAAAGCGGACGCTAAACGAGGTGTATATATTAGTATATTTAGCGGATTAACATTCATTGTCATTACTCAATTAACACTTCTATTTATACCAAGTTCAGATGATGTTGTTAATGGTGCAATGAAAACATTATTTAATGTTTCTATTAGAACAACAGCAGCAAGTATGTTTATGTTTTTTATAAGTAATATGGCAGATATATATTTATATAATAAATTAAAGAACATATATCCTAAAAAAATATGGCTTAGAAATAATGTATCTACAATATTGTGTAATTGTATAGAAAACTATTTTTTCAATACACTTGCTTTTATAGGTATATTTCCAATGTCAGTTATTATTTCTATAGCAACAACTACTACTGTTATCGAAATAATTATTGCACTTTGTGATACACCATTTTTATATTTATCTAAAAAACTAAAATAAAAAAAGATTTAGAAATTCTAAATCTTTTTTATTTTATTGGCATAAATATAAAAAACGAAATAATATCAATTACTAGTAATATCAAAAATAATATACCTAAAAATTTTACAGCTTTAATTGTCATACCAGCAAGCTTTTCTGTATTTGAAACTTTTTCCACAACAATATTTTGAATATCATTATTCAAAAGATCATCTATGCTTACTTTTAAAACTTTAGATAAAAGTTTTAATTGTTCTGGATTTGGTGATGTTTCATTTAATTCCCAATTTGATATTGTTTGTCTAGTAACATCAACTAATTCTCCTAATTGTTCTTGAGAATATCCACACTTTTTTCTTAATTCTAATATTTTTTCTCCTAATGACATATTCTTTCTCCTTTCATTTTCATTATAAATAATTACATATTAACATTTCTACCAAAGGTCTTTGGAAATTTGTCAAAGATATTTAACAATATAATTATATCATAAAAAAAACTAATTATATTCTTAGTTTTTTTTATTTTTAATCAAAGCATTTGTTGTTATATATGCTGTTATAGGAATGACCAAAATACATCCAATTGCACTAAATAATATTCTAATTAATTCAGCTGCAAATGTTTTTTCATTTACAATATCTAAAAAAGAATAATCACATTTATAAAACCAAATTAATAAAGTCATGAAATCCCCTAAAAACGCAAACATTAAAGTATTTGTCGTTGTACATAAAATATCTTTACCAATATTCATTCCAGATTTAAACAATTCGCTTTTAGATAAATCTTTATTATTTTCATATACTTCATAAAGTGCTGAAGAAATAGCAATTGATGAATCAACAGTTGCGCCTATTAAACTTATTAAAATCATAGAAACAGCTATATCCGTATAATCTATTTTTACATCATATGAAAACATATTAATCTCTTCATAAGATTCATAACCAAAGCCAGCAATTCTAGATATATATGTCATAAAAAATATTAGAAATAATAATATAATCAAAACAATTACAATTGATTTTAAACTTGCTCTTGTTTTAATATTTTTTTCATTTACATAAAAAAGTATAATATAACTAACAATAAAACATCCTAACAAAGAACAAATAATTGGATTTAAACCTAACGCTATCAAATAAAATATCATCATCAATATTAGAAAATTAAATACTAATGACAAAAATAATTTTATTCCTCTTTTTTTATCTATATATATCATTAGTAAAAACAATAATAATATTAGTATTGTATTTGTTTTCATTTAACACCTCTTTTCATCAATTTGATGGAAACAAATGTAGAAATAGGAATTGTCATAATAATACCAATACTGCCTATTAAAAACCTTGATAATTCTAGCGTAAAATTTGTTGATATGTAATTATATATTGAAAACCCATTACGAATTGCTAAAACAAAAATAGGAAGTCCTGCACATAGATAAGTAAAAAACAATACATTACTCATAGTACTCATTATATCTTTACCAATTTCCTTAGAAGATTTATTTAGTTTTTTTACAGATATATTTTTATCCTTATCAACAAGTTCTGATATAGAAGATGACATAGTAATAGCTACATCCATAATAGCTCCTACAGTTCCAATTAATAACTCAGGTAATATAACATCTTCAAGAGGAACTGTTAAAAACGATATTTCATTAAAATTTATTCCTTTATAATTAGTAATTTTAACAACAGTTAACAATAATATCATCATTACAAATGTAGATATAATAACGGATATAATCGCAGATAAAGTTTTTTTATTTATACCACTTGCTAACGAAAGAGATAGAATACCAAAAGCAATCATCTCAATCACAGTTATAAATAATAAATTTATTCCTTTAAAATATAAATATAATCCTATATAAAAAATAATCAAATTTAAAACAACACTAATTATAGATAATAGACCCTTAAAAGATCCTACTATATAAATGGAATTTACAAATATTACAATTAATAGTGCAACATAGAAATCTCTTTTTAATTCAATATCATTACCACTTAAAATTACTTTGTCACCTACTCTATATTTATCAGTTATAACAGATGAATAAGTTTCTTCATATAATAATGACTTTTTTTTATTTTTATTTTTTCCATTTGTAATTATACCTGTTATTTTTTTAGTATAATGTTTTTCTTTTAAACCTACTGTATTTTCTAATGTTTCTTCATTCATTACCTTAATATTCTTTATTTTCATTATTTCTTTAGAATATAAAAAATCATTATTATAAACAAAAAATAAAAAAAATATTGAAACAAAAAACAACATAACAATAATTATCTTTTTCATATACATCACATTAATATTATAGCACAAAAAAGACTAAGTTGTGCGACAGTTACTTAGCCTTTTGTATTTAGTTTTAATTATTTATTTTTAATTGCGGCTTGTGCAGCAGCAAGTCTTGCAATTGGTACTCTAAATGGTGAACATGATACATAGTCAAGTCCTATATTGTGACAGAATTCAACTGAAGTTGGATCTCCTCCATGTTCTCCACAAATACCTATATGTAAGTTTGGATTAACTGGTTTACCTAATTTAATTGCAGTTTCCATTAATTTACCTACACCTGTTTGATCAAGTCTAGCAAATGGATCATTTTCAAATATTTTTTTATCATAATATGCATCTAAGAATTTACCAGCATCATCTCTTGAGAAACCAAATGTCATTTGAGTTAAGTCATTTGTTCCGAAACAGAAGAAATCAGCGTTTTCAGCAATTTCATCTGCAGTTAAAGCTGCTCTTGGAATTTCAATCATTGTACCTACTTCATATTTTAAATCAGCACCAGCAGCAGCTATTTCAGCATCTGCAGTTTCAACTACTATTTGTTTAACATATTTTAATTCTTTTACTTCACATACAAGTGGAATCATTATTTCTGGT
>CAMOVA010000002.1 GCA_946626905.1 uncultured Bacillota bacterium
ACTAATCCTTTTGATATACAACAAGAAGTAACAGAACAAGCAGCAACTGATGATATGCCAGCAGTTGACGAATCACCAGTTTCAAATGAAGAAATTAGCAATGATATTGAATCTGCTTTTGATTTCGATGATAATAATGATATGGAAAACATATTAAATAATAAAAAAGAAGAAGAACAACCAGAAGAAGAACTAGAAGATATCTGGAAATTCTAAAATGTCAAGTGTGTATAGGTTTACACACTTTTACTATTTGTTTACAAAAAATTTTCAAATGTGTTTAATTTCTAAAATTATTGTGATATAATTTTAAAAAGAATAGGGGCGATATTATGACTTTTGCAAGTATAACAAGTCTAATCACTAAACTACTAGATGTTTTATTGGTTTGGGCAGCTTTTTATTACATATTAAAGAATTTAAGAAAAAATGTAAAAATGGTTTTACTATTTAAAGGAATGCTAATAATTATAATTATGAAAATTGTTAGTGATAAGCTAAATTTAGTAACTATTGGATATATATTAGATTATGTTATTACATGGGGACCATTGGCTTTAATTGTCATTTTCCAACCTGAAATTAGAAATGTTTTAGAGTATTTAGGAAGAAGTCAATTATTAGGTAGACATAAAGTTTTATCTGTTGATGAAAGAGAAAAAGTGGTTTATGAAATAACTAACGCTATGGATTATCTAAAGAAAGCTAGGATTGGTGCGCTTATTGTTATCGAAAGAGATAACAGTTTAAGTGACTATATTGAAAAATCTAAAAAGCTTTATGCGGATATTTCATCAGATTTACTTATTGCAATCTTTTTCCCAAATAATCCACTTCATGATGGTGGAGCAATTATTCAAGGAGATAAAATAACAAGTGCGGGTGCTGTTTTCCCTACTAGTGAAAGTATGAAAATAAGCAAACGTTTAGGAACAAGACATAGAGCAGCTTTAGGTATATCTGAGAAAGGAGATTGTTTAGCTTTAGTAGTATCTGAAGAAACAGGTAGACTTTCTATAGCTATGAATGGAGAATTACATTATAATCTTACTTTAGATGATGTAAAATTAACTTTACTTGAAGAGTTAAGACCTAAGAAATCTATTATTATGGATGAAGAAGAAGAGGAGGAATTAATTAATGAAGATGTTGAAAGCAATTAAGCAATTTTTCCTATCAATATGGAGTGTTATAGATAAGATTATTGTTATGCCAATAACTAAACTTATTTATAAATTAACTTCAAGATTAAGTGATTCAAGTAAAAGAATTGAAAATTGGTTATCAAATGCTAACTCATTATTATTTATATCATTGGTATTAGCAGTTATTGCCTTTATTGCAATAGATGTTAAAAAAATAACATTTACTGATACAAATGCAGAAGTATTAAAAGATCAAGAGTTAATAGCAACTTATAATGAAGAAGCATATGTTGTTGAAGGATTACCTGAGACTGTAGATGTAACATTAATTGGTAGTAAAACAGATCTTTATATAGCAAAACAATCATCTACACATGATGTTACAGTTGATTTAACAGGACTAAAACCAGGAACACATAAAGTAAATATTAATTATAATCAAAATGTAGGAAATATACATTATATGGTTAATCCATCTACTGTTACAGTAGTAATATATCAAAAAGTTTCAAAAACAATGACATTAGATGTAGATATGGTTAATCAAGATAAATTAGATAAGAAATTAACAATAGATGATATGTCATACGATAATGATAAAGTAGTTATAAAAGGCGCTGAACATCAATTATCTGAAGTATCATCAGTAAAAGCAATTCTAGATGTTAATGAATTCCCAGAACAAAAAGCTGGAAATATAACAGTAGAAAAAGTACCATTAAAAGCTTATAATTCAAAAGGAGAAGTAGTGGATGTTGAAATAGTACCTTCTACTATAGATGTTGATTTAAAACTATCATCTCCAAGTAAAGAAGTACCAATAAAAGTAATTCCAGAAGGAAATGTTGCTTTTGGTAAAGCTATAAATGCTATTTCACAAAGTTCAACTAAAGTAACAGTATATGGACCTGAAAAAGTATTAAATTCAATTTCGTCTATCCCTGTTAGTATAAATGTTGATGGTTTAAAAACAGATAAAGAATATAAAGTTGAATTAAGCAAACCAGTTGGTGCAAGATCATTATCAACAAGCAATATAACAGTAAAAGTATCATTAGGTGATGTAGCAAATAAAGACTTTAATAATATAAATATTGAATCAAGAAATCTAGCTGATGGATATAGTGTACAGGGAGTTGATGAAAAATCAACAAAAGTAGCTGTAACTGTAAAAGGTGTTCAATCAGTAATAAAGACTATAAAAGAAGAAGATATAACAGCTTACATAGACTTAAGTGGTTATACAGCAGGAGAATATGTTGTTAAAGTTAACGTAGAGGGTTCAGATGTACGTGCTATGTATGAATCAAAAACTCAAAACGTTAAAATAAAAATAATAAAGAATAAATAAACATACTATTAAGTATGTTTTTTTATTGTAAAATGAATAAAAAATATTGACATGAATATAATTATTGTGTATAATTTATAGCGAAGTCAAAAAAGAGGAAAGCGATGTATCCACATCCACCTGATTGCGCAAAGCTTTAGGTAAGAAGCCATTAAATCTAATATTTAATATGCTTTTAAGTGGATACATTATGTATTCACTTTTTTATGGAGGTGTGAGATATCGCAAATAAAAATAAGGAATTGTATATTAATGAACAAATTCGTGCTAAAGAGGTAATGGTTATTGGACCTAATGGAGAACAATTAGGTATTAAAAATATTAAGGATGCTCTTACTTTGGCGTCTTATGCAGGTTTCGATTTAGTTTTAATTAGTCCAAATGCAAATCCACAAGTTTGTAAAATAATGGATTATAATAAATTTAAATATGAATCAAAAAAGAAACAAAAAGAAAATATTAAAAAGCAAAGAGAATCTAATTTGGAAGTAAAAGAATATAGACTTTCTGTTACTATCGATAAACATGATTTTGATACTAAAGTACGCAATTCATCTAAATATTTAGAAAAAGGTCATAAAGTTAAAGTGTCTGTAAGATTTAAGGGTAGAGAATTAGCGCATCCAGAATTAGGTAAAGATGTTTTACTTCGTTTTGCTGAAGAAGTAAAAGAAATAGCTAACATTGATCAAAAACCTAAATTAGAAGGTAGATTTATGACTATGATGCTTATACCAAACAAGGAAAAATAGGAGGATTATTATGGCAAAGAAAACACAAAGAACACATAAAGGTATTGCTAAAGTTTGTAAAGTAAGACCTGGTGGAACAATTAAAATAGGAACACCTGGTTCAAGACATAATACAGGTAAAAAGAATGCTGCTTCAAATAGAAAAAGTAGAGCAGGTTCATTATTAACTAATTCAGATTATAAAAGATTAAAAGATTTAATATAGTAGGAGGAATAATATGACAAGAGTTAAAGGCGGAACAATTCATCGCGCTAGAAGAAAAAAAGTAATGAAAAGAGCCAAAGGTTATTTTGGTTCAAAACATAGATTATATAGAACAGCTAAAGAACAAGTTATGCATTCATTAAAATATGCATATAGAGATAGAAGACAAAAGAAAAGAGATTTCAGAAAATTATGGATTACAAGAATCAATGCTGCTTGTAGACAAAATGATATAAGTTATTCTAAATTCATCAACGGTTTATCTATAGCAGGAGTTACTGTTAACAGAAAAATGTTATCAGAAATAGCTATTGATTCACCAGAAAACTTTAAATCATTAGTTGATTTAGCAAAAGATGCTTTAAATGGTAACTTAAAAGAAGCTAAAGCAGAAACTAAAAAAACTGTAAAGAAAGAAACTGTTAAAGCTGAAACAAAAAAAGCAGAAAAAAAAGAAGATAAAGATTTATCTAAATTAACAGTTGCTGAACTTCGTGAAATGGCTAAAGCTAAAGGAATAGCTGGTATATCTTCTATGAAAAAAGCAGAATTATTAGATGCATTAAAATAAAAGATAAGTAAAACTTATCTTTTTTTTGTGCTTAAATATGATGTGTTTTTTATAGTTGTTTTTGAAGTATCATTTAAACTTCTAACACATAATGTAGTATCATCTTTTAAATAACTAAGTACATGTTCTATATATTCATTATCTCCGCCATTACTACTTTTTATTAAATCAATGCATTCATTAAAATTAGAACTATTTTGAATGCATTTACTTACGATTCCAATACCTTTATTGTATCCAAATATTGTTGCAATCAAGCATTCTTTTTTATTAAGCTTGTTAGAAAAATTATTACATATATAATTATAATAATTGTTGAATATCATACATCCTATTTTAATTCCATATTCATCATTATTATTAATTTCATTTATGTTGATAATTTGTTTTTCAAAATTATTTGTATCAAAGTTATATGCGGTTACTTCACAATTGTTCCATATTGATTCCACTTGCATTAATCCATGTCCACCAATATTACTATAATTTTTTAAATTATTTTTATTTTCTTGAGTTATAATAGCCATAACTAAATTGGGATCAAGTCCATACATTTTAGAATACTTGTCAATATATAATCCATATTTTTCATATATTTGATAATCGTTATTTGAACGATCTTCATAGTCAAGAAAATAAGTTGTATCTTCATCAATTGTTTGTTCAATATTTTCTATTTCATTTGAATCATTACTTTCATCATAAGTAAAATCATCTAGACTATTTTCTGCTTCAACATTAACATTTTGAACAACTTTTATTTCTGATTTAGGATTAATAAAAGAAGAAATAACATATATAAATGCCGCACCACTTAATACGGCAACCCCTTTAAATTTATTATTATGAGTTATAGTAGAATTAGGAATAGGGGCATAATTTTTAATGAAAGTTTGATCATCAATAATTTTATCATTTCCTACTTTTTTAATTTGTATATTATTTAATCGATATTGTTTTGTGATAAGATGAGTTTCTTGTTTGCTGGTTGTTTTAATTAATTTATTATTGTGATATATTTTATAGAATTTAATTTTACCATCTGTGACAATCATTTTAATTATGTATTTATCCATAAAAATTCATCCATTCTTTA
Organism: uncultured Bacillota bacterium; assembly: GCA_946626905.1. Classification (GTDB taxonomy): domain Bacteria; phylum Bacillota_I; class Bacilli_A; order RF39; family UBA660; genus OMSK01. The sequence goes on from CAMOVA010000002.1 coordinate 5,121, forward strand.
TCAATTAAATCCCATTCTTTTTGTTCTAGAGGGATTAAGGTGATTTCATTACTATTATTTATAGTATATTTACTAGCGTTTACTTCTAGTTTATTGTCATCAGTTTTTTTACCTGTTGTATAAATAATATATTTATTATCACCTAAATTAAATGTATGAAGTATATCACAGCTTATAATTTTACCATCTATTTTAGTACTGAAACTTCCTAGCATATTATCACCTAGTATAATATTATCATATTTTTTTTATAAATGAAATATTCTAGAAAAAAATAAAAAAATCTGCTATAATTTTAGATAATAGGAACATTAAATTTCTACAAAATTATTAAAAAATTGTAATATACTAAATAAGGAGGTTTATATGGATATAAATGAAAAACAAAATATATTAATTAAAAGATTGTCTGTTTTACTTGGGGTAGTATTTGTAATTATAATAGGTATAGTTATATGGCTTTGTTATGACAAATTTTATAATAAGCCAAAATCTACAAATAAAATAGAAATTCAAAAAACAACAACTGTATCTTCTGATGGAGAAACAAAAATTATAGATGTATCAGATGTCGTTTCTAATGCGATGCCTTGCATAGTTGCAATTACATCTAAAACTAAAGTAACTAGTCCATATGGACCTTATTACTTTGGTTACAATAAAGAACAGTATTCAACAGGTGCGGGTTCTGGAATAATTATTAATAAAACAGATAAAGAGTTAATGATTTTAACTAATTATCATGTTATAGAAGATGCAGAAAAACTAACTGTTCAATTTATAAATAATAAAAGTGTTGATGCTAGTGTAATAGGATCTTATGAAACACGTGACATTGCTGTTATAAGTGTAAAACTATCTGATTTGGATGGTGACACAATTAAAAAAATTAGAATAGCTACACTAGGTGATAGTACAAAACTAAAAGTAGGAGAAGGAATAATCGCAATAGGTAATGCATTAGGTTATGGACAATCTGTTACAACTGGAGTAATAAGCGCATTAAATCGTGAAGTTACAATAGATAAAACAACAAATAATATGATTCAAATAGATGCTGCTATAAATGGAGGAAATAGTGGAGGAGCACTTCTTAATAGTAAAGGAGAAGTAATAGGTATTAATTCAGCTAAATATTCTAATAATTCTTCAAGTGGATCAAGTATAGAAGGTATGGGATTTGCTATTCCTATTTCTGATGTTGAAGAATTAATAAATAAAATATTAAATGGTGAAACATTAAGTGAAAAAGAAAGAGGATATTTAGGAATTAGTGGTTATATGATTACTAAAGAATATAGTAATTATTATGGAATACCTATGGGAATATATATTAGAGAAATATCTTCTAATAGTAATGCAGAAAGTGCTGGATTAAAAGTAGGAGATATTATTACTAGTGTAGAAGGAACTAAAGTGACAAGTTTTTCTGTATTAAGTGAAGAATTAATAGATAAAAAAGCTGGAGAAAAAATATCTTTAGTTGTTAAAAGTAAGGAAAATAATGGCTACAAGGATAAAGAAATAAAAGTTGTTTTATCTAATTATGATGACGTTAATAAGTAATTATATATAATTGAAAAAACACTTAAAAAGTGGTATACTTATTAAGTGAATATTGAGGTGATTATTTTGGAAATCAAAGAAGATATTAAAAATCATATAAATAAATCTGAAATAAAAGAGAATATTACTGATTTTGTTAAATCAACAAAATCTTGGTCAAAGAAATATATGAGTACAAATATTTTATTTATGACATTTGTAATAACATCATTAATAAATGGTTATGTACTTAGATATTTCACTGTAAAAAACTATTTTAATATAAAACCAATAGTGGCAGACTTTTCAATAATTTTAATAATAGGTGCTGCTGGATATTTGTTTAAACCAAAACATCAATTTAAATACTTTTTTACATGGTCAATTATTTTTACACTTATTTGTATAGTTAACTCAGTATATTATACAAATTATATATCATTTGCTTCATTATCTTTACTTAAATCATCAACACAAGCAGTGGGTGTTAGTGATGCAATTATTCAAAATATAATGGAGTTAAAGGATTTTTGCTTCTTATACCAATTAGTCGCAATGATCTTTGTACATAATTTTTTAAAAAGAAAAAAATACTATCAAAAAGTTTCTAAAATTGAAAAAGGTAAAGTAAGAGCTATTAATACATTAGTAGTTGGAGTAATTTTTTTAGGACTATTTATTTCAATGCTTACTGCTAAAGATCTTAGTAGATTAGGTAAACAATGGAATAAAGAATCTATTGTAATGGAATTTGGTATTTATACATATCAAGCAAATGATGCACTTACAACTTTAAAAACTTCTCTTAATCCTTTATTTGGATACGAAGATAGTTCAAAAGAGTTTGCTGCATTCTATGAAAATAGAGAAGATAAATCAACAGTTAATAAATATACTAATAAATTTAAAGGTAAAAATGTATTAGTTATACATGCTGAAAGTATTCAAAATTTTGTTTTAAATACAAGTTTCAATGGTGAAGACGTTGCCCCTAATTTAAAGAAAATGGCAAGCGAAGGATTATATTTTTCTAACTTCTATTCAGAAGAAAGTGTAGGAACAAGTAGTGATACAGAATTTACTTTCTCATCATCATTAATGCCAGCTAAAAGTGGTACTGTATTTATGAATTATTCAGATAGATCATATGTTACTACACAAAAAATGTTAAAAGAACAAGGTTATTATACATTTAGTATGCATGGAAATAACTGTTCATTCTGGAATAGAGCAAACGCTCATAAAAGTTTAGGTTATGATGATTTCTATTGTCATAAAAAAGATTATAAAATAGATGAAACAATAGGACTTGGATTATCTGATAAATCATTCTTTAGACAATCAGTTCCTATAATAAAAGAAATTGATAAGAAACATAAAAATTGGTATGGTACTTTAATAATGCTTACTAACCATACACCATTTACTGATATTGATAAGCATAGTGATTATAAAGTAACTAAAACTTATGAAGTAGTAAATGAAAAAACAGGAAAAACTGAAACAAAAGAAGCTCCTTATTTAGAAGGAACTACAATAGGAAGTTATTTTAAATCAGTTCATTATGCTGATGAAGCATTAGGTCAACTTATGAATGATTTAGATGAAGAAGGACTTCTTGATAATACAATCGTAGTTATTTATGGTGATCATGACAATAAATTAAAAAAATCAGAATATAATAAATTTTTAAATTATGATGCCGAAAATGATACAACACTTGATAGTGATGATGAAGGATACACTGATGTTGATTATTATTACTATGAGTTAAATAGAAAAGTTCCATTTATAATTTGGTCAAAAGATAAAAAAATGAAAAAAGAAGTAACTAAAGTAATGGGTATGATAGATGTTCAACCAACTTTAGGAAATATGATGGGATTTAAAAATAAATATGCTTTAGGTAATGATATATTTAGTATTGAAGAAAATACTGTAGTATTTCCAACTGGAAACTGGCTTACAGATAAAATGTATTACAGTCAAAGTAAGGGTGAAGGTAAATTATTACAAGAATCAGAAACACTATCAAAGAACTATATAGATGAACATACAAAATATGCAGATAAACTTATTTCAGTTTCAAATGATATCATTATATATGATATGATTAAAAAATATGAAGCTTCACATCAAGTAGAACAAGAGAATAAGTAGGAGGATAATATGGGAGATATAAATTTCTTTTTACAAGAACATTGGCAATATATAATAATAGCTATTGCTGTTATGTTAGTTGTTTATTCATTATTCTATAATCAAATTAATTTTATTGATTTTAACGAATCAGATTCATTTTCTATCCCATTTAGAATAGCAATTTTAATAGGTGGGATATTCCTATTCGTTAGGATATTCTTAAACAAATAAGATTATGGAAAATATTTATAATTATATAGAAAAATATGGCAACTGTAGTTTTAAAGAAAAGAAATTTAATGAAATAGATAATATATTATTCTCTAGTTTATCTTATTTAAATTTTAATGATAATTATGAAATTAACACATTAGAATTTATAGGAAAAGATTATTTAAGCAAAAATAAATATAGAGATGTTTCTAAAATGGGTATTGCTCAAAAAGAAGCATATAAATTATTAGAAACTGTTATTACTAAAGATAGATATAAGAATATTCTTTTAACTGACTATGTTTATAAAGTAGGTAGGGATATTCAATTTAGTGCGGTTACTTTTAACATTTCAAAAAAATTGAAATATATATCATTTGAAGGAACAGATGAATTAATTAGTGGTTGGAAAGAAGATGCATGGATGTCATGTAAATTTCCTATTTTATCCCAAATTGAAGCTATTAAATATGTTAATAAGCACATTAAATTTTTAGGACCAGATGTTATTATAGGAGGACACTCAAAAGGTGGTAATCTTGCTTTAGTATCATGTATGTTTTTAAACAAATGGAAATTTCTTAAAGTAAAAAAAATATATAATAATGATGGACCTGGTCTTAGACCTAATGAATTTTATACTAAAAAGTATAGAAAAGTTCGTAAGAAACTAATTCACTTGGTTCCTAACTATAGTATTATTGGAGTACTACTTAAAAATGATAAATATAAAGTAGTTAAATCAAATAGAAAAAACATAATGGCTCATTCAATATTAACATGGCAAGTAGAAGATGATCATTTTACATTAACTGAGTTATCAGAGAAAAGTAAAAATTTAGAAGCTAGAATATTAGATTGGACAGAAAGACATTCTGATAAAGAAAAAGAAAAAATGATAAACGCATTATTTAGTGCAGTAGAAAAATGTAATATTGTTAAAACAAATGATATGTATAGTTTAAAAACTATAATTAGTTTAATAAAAGAAATAAATCAAATTGATATTGAAACTAAGAAATTAATGATTGAATTATTAAATTATGGTTTCTTTTCAAAAAAGAGTATTAATAATTAATACTCTTTTTTCATATACTTTAATGGTGATACTATGTTCTATAAAAATATTCATATTAGAATGAAAGTAGTAGGAATAATAATAATTTTTTTATTTTTAATAATAATATTTAAAGTATTTTATATACAAGTTATTAGTTATAAAAAATTAAATAAACTTGCTTTATCACTTTGGAATCGTAATTTACCAATAGAAGCATCTAGAGGAAAAATATATGATAATACAGGTGTAGTACTTGCTGATAACAAAACAACAGTTTCATTAGTTTTAGTACCTAATCAAATAAAAGATAAAAAGAAAGTTGCTTCATCATTAGCTGTTATTTTAAATACATCATATGAAGAAATGTATAAACATGTAAATAAAAGAACATCAATAGAAAGAGTTCATCCGATAGGAAGAAGATTATCTTTTGATGTTGCTGATAAAATAAGTAGATTGAAATTAGATGGAGTATATTTGGTTAAAGAATCAAAAAGATATTATCCGTATGACAAATTATTATCACATTCTTTAGGATTTGTAGGAATAGATAATCAAGGATTGTCAGGACTAGAACTTACATATGATAAATACTTAACAGGAGCATATGGTTCAATTAAATATATAAGTGATGCTAAAGGCAATAAATTAGAACTTACTGAGTCATATGAAAAACCACAGGATGGTATGAATATGACACTTACAGTTAATTATAAATTACAAGAATCTTTAGAAAGAGAATTAGATAATGCAGTATTAAAATACAATCCAGATAGTGCTTTAGGTATAGCTATGAATCCAAAAACAGGAGAAATACTTGCTATTTCATCAAGGCCTAACTTTTCACCAAGTAAATATAAAAAATATACAATTGAAGAAATAAATAGAAACTTGCCTGTTTGGATGACATATGAACCAGGTTCAACATTTAAAATTATAACTTTATCAACCGCATTAGAAGAAAAACTAGTGGATTTAGAAAAAGAACATTTTCATGATAGCGGAAGTATTAGAGTAGAAAATGCTCGTATAAAATGTTGGAAACATGGTGGTCATGGTGATCAAACTTATTTACAAGTTGTAGAAAATTCTTGTAATCCAGGATTTGTTTCATTAGGTCAAAGAATAGGTAAAGAAAAACTATTTAAGTATATTAACAATTTTGGTTTTGGTAAAAAAACAGGTGTGGATTTAAATGGTGAAAGTACAGGAATACTTTTTGATTTAAATAGAGTAGGTCCTGTAGAACTTGCTACTACAGCATTTGGTCAAGGAGTTTCAGTAACACCAATACAACAAATAACAGCAGTTTCTGCTGCTATAAATGGAGGTTATCTATTAAAACCATATATAGTTAAAAGCATTAATGAACCAGAAACAAATTCAGTGGTTTTACAAAATAAAAAACAGATAGTTAGAAAAGTTATTAGTAAAGAAACTAGTAGTAAGGTAAGAATGGCTCTTGAAAGTGTAGTGACTAATGGAACTGGTAGAACTGCTTTTATTGATGGATACCGTGTAGGTGGTAAAACAGGAACTGCTCAGAAAGTAAAAGATGGAAAATATATGGTAGGAAATTATATAGTATCGTTTATCGGTTTTTTGCCAGCAAATGATCCAGAAATAATAGTTTATATAGCAATCGATAATGCTAAAGGAATAACTCAATATGGAGGTACAGTAGCAGCACCCATCGCAAAAAGAATACTAAGTGACTCTATAGATATATTAAATATAAAAAAACCAAAAGGAGCTAGTGAAAAAAAGTATAATTTTTTAGATAAAAAATATTATCAAATACCAGATGTAAAAGGAATGAGTTTAGAAGAAGCTATGAAAGCTTTAGAAAAATTTAAAGTAGAATATATAAAAGAAGGTGACAAAGTAACATATCAATCTCCAAAAAGTGGAGAACGTATTTTAGAAGGAGAAACTGTTAAACTTTTGTTAGGAGGTTAAAATGATATTAATAACTAAAGCATCACTAGTTTTTTTAATAGGATTTATTTTATCATTAGCGTTAGGTTTTTTAATTATTCCTGTATTTAGAAAAAAGAAAATAGATCAAAGATTAAATAAATATTTAGAAGAAGCTCATAAAAGAAAAAAAGACACTCCAACTATGGGAGGATTAATATTTATATGTTCTACAATGATTTCAGTTGTAATATTATGTATATTAGATAAAATAAAATTAAATAATAATTTTATTATTATCTTATTTGTTTTTGTATCATATGGATTAATAGGATTTATAGATGATTATTTAATTATTAAAAGAAATAATAATAAGGGTTTAAAAGAAAAAGAAAAACTCTTATTACAAATAATTGTCGCTATATGTTTTTTCTATTTATTTTTAAAAGCAGACAACGAACCACTTATATGGCTTCATAGTATTAATTATAAAATAAATATAGGATGGTTTTATGGTCTATTTATTTTGTTTATGTTAGTTGCAAGTTCAAATGCGGTTAATTTAACTGATGGATTAGATGGGCTTGCAACAGGATTATCGATATTAGCATTTTCTACGTTTGGTATTATAACACTTCTTACAGGATGGTTAGAAGGTTATATTGAAATAGGATTATTTTGTTTTTTATTATCAGGTTCATTGTTAGGTTTTCTGTTTTTTAATGCAAGCCCAGCTAAAATATTTATGGGTGATACAGGATCATTATCTTTAGGAGCAACTTTAGGTACAATAGCTATTTTATCAAGACATGAGTTTTTATTTATATTAATAGGTATAGTATTTGTTATTGAAACAATAAGTGTAATTATACAAAGAATATATTATAAATTTACTAAAAAAAGATTTTTTCCAATGACACCAATTCATCATACTTTTGAAAAAAAGGGATTTACAGAAAATGAAATAGTAAAACTATTTTGGTCAGTAGGACTAATAGGATCATTAATAGGTATTTATTATGGAGTGTGGATATGAAAAATATTGATTTAAAATTATTTATAACAATTATTATATTGTCAGTATTTGGTGTAGTTATGGTATATTCAGCATCATTTGTTTGGGCAGAATATAAATTTAATGATCCATTTAAATTTGTAAAAAACCAATTAGTATTTTTGATTATAGGAATATTTTTAATGATAATGATAAGTAAAATAAATTATAAAATATATTATGAAAAAGCTAATATAATATTTTTTATTACAACTATCTTGTTAATACTTGTTTTAATTCCAGGAATAGGTACTATTAGAAATGGAAGTAGAAGTTGGTTTGGAATAGGATCATTTGGAATACAACCAAGTGAGGCAGTTAAACTAGCGTTAATAATATTTACTTCTAAATACATAACTAATAATAGTAAGAATTTAAAAAGTTTTTCTAAAGGCCTTTTTCCTATTTTAGGTATAACATTTTTAGTGTTTGGTTTAATAATGCTTCAACCAGATTTTGGTACGGGATTTATTATAATTGTAACTATTATAGGAATGTTATTTGTTAGTGGGGCAAATTTAAAATTCTTTTTATACTTGTTTTTGCTTGGGATTTTTGGAATAACTGGTTTAATCATAATAGCACCTTATAGATTAAAAAGAATATTATCATTTTTAAATCCATGGAGTGATCCACTTGGTAGTGGATTTCAAATAATTCAAAGTTTATATGCCATAGGTCCAGGTGGATTATTTGGTTATGGTTTTTTAAATTCTAGACAGAAGCATTTCTATTTACCAGAACCTCAAACTGATTTCATCTTTTCCATAATAAGTGAAGAATTTGGTATTTTAGGAATAATTATAGTTTCTATATTATTTTTAATAATTATTTTAGAATCATTTAAAATAGCTAGAAAAGTAAAAGAACCATTTGGTAAATATTTAACATTTGGAATATCTTTTGGTCTTGCTTTTCAAGCATTACTTAATTTAATGGTAGTAGTAGGATTAGTACCAGTAACAGGAGTAACTTTACCATTTTTATCATATGGAGGATCATCACTTTTAATAACATTGTGTAGTATGGGAATTATTTTGAATGTTTCTAGATATAGATAATAAATTTTAATATGGATAATATTAATAATAAATTAAAAGAACTTAAAATAGAGGAGTTTATTTGGATAATGTATATTGGGATAATAGCTTTAAGTTTTTATTCCAATAGTTTAGAAAAAAAATACTTTTTATTTAAAGATATTTGCTCCAAAAAAAAATATAGAAAAACATTAATAATAATTTTTTCTATATTAATTGTTGTATATTTATACTTTTTAAAAGATTCATATGATTCTTTAAAAGAACTAAAACCTACAGATTCTAATTCAAAACAAAAACTTACATATTTAGCTTTTATAGCTTCACTTTTAATAGCAATAAGTGGGTTTATATTTTTATATGTGGCATATAATGATCAAGATATAGATGTTGAATTAGCGTTTAATTAATATAATCAAGTACAATTTGTTTATCATTAAAAGGATATTTTTTGTTATTTATAATTTGATAATTTTCATGTCCTTTTCCAAGTATTAATATAACATTATTGTCCATCATGTCTAATGCCTTTAATATAGCTTTTTTTCTATCTTCAATTATCTCAAAATTATTCTTTCTAAGATTTATTGTCATATCATTTAAAATGTCTTTAATTGATTCATTTCTAGGGTTGTCACTAGTAAATATTACATAATCACTATATTTAGAAGCAATACTTCCCATGATAGATCTTTTTTCTTTTTCTCTATTTCCACCACAACCTATTATGGTTATAGTTTTTTTGTTATAACATTTTTTAGTTTCTGTAATTATTTTTTCTAAAGCATCAGGTGTATGTGCATAGTCAATAATAATATAATTATTTTTATATAATATTGTTTCCATTCGTCCAGTAGGAGTATTTAGTTTATAGGAAACATCAATAATATCATTTAATTTGATTCCTAAAGAATAAAGCGCTGCGACTGCTTCTATATAATTATAAATATTATATAAAGCTTTAAAGTTAAGTGTAATTTGATATTCTTTATTTTTAAATTTAAATAATAGCTTTGTTTTATTATCTACATATTCATATTTAATAATATTAAAATCATAATTATTAAAACCAACATTTATAGTATTTTTGAATTTAAAGTTTTCCGCATATTTATCATCATTATTAATAACTAGATAACCAGAATCTTTTAATAATTCAATTATTTTTAATTTAGAATTCAAATAAGAATTCATAGTCTTGTGAAAATCTAAATGATCTTCTGTTAGATTAGTAAATATCGCACAATCAAGTTTTATTCCATGTAGTCTATCTAGTTCTAATGCATGAGAACTTATTTCCATTACAATATATTTGATATTTTTTTCTTTAGAAAGTTTTATAAGTTTATATAGTGTTAGAGTATCAGGAGTAGTATTATCTAATTCTTTATATAACTTTGAATTAATATAAAAACCAATAGTTCCAATATATGCATTGTTAATTCCTAAATTAGTTAATATTTGTGATATTAAAAAGGTAGTAGTAGTTTTACCATTAGTTCCAGTTACTCCAATAATTTTTAAGTCTTTAAATAAATCACTATAATTTTTTTTTAAGTATTCTTTTAAATATAAATTTGTATCAGGAACAATAATAGTAGGAATATCATAATTACCTTTTTCACATATAACTTTAGATGCACCTCTTTTAATCGCATCAGTTATATAATTATGACCATCATGGTTATATCCTTTAATTGCGATAAAAGTATCGCCCTTATTAACTTCTTTAGAATTAGTTTTAATTCTATCCATAAAATCACCTAATTTATTATATGATTATAAAAAATATAATTGATTTACTACTAATATGATATAATGAGTTTGGGTGATTTTATGAAAATTGGTATTATAGGTGGAGGAATTAGTGGTGTAATATGCGCTATTAAAGCATCTATTAATAATGATGTAACAATATTAGAAGGTAATGATAAACTATTGAAAAAATTATTATTAACAGGAAATGGTAAATGTAATTATTTTAATGATGATCAAAATATAAATAATTATCATTCAGAAGAATCATTAGAAGATATTATAACTAAAGACAATATAGAAAAAGTAAAATCTTTTTATGATGAAATAGGTATAATACCAAAAATAAAAAATGGATACTATTATCCAACAAGTAATACTGCTAATAGTGTCAGAGAAGCCTTATTAAAAGAATTAGAAAATAATAATGTAAAAATAAAATATAATTATAAAGTAAATAAAATAGAAAAACAAAATGAAAGTTTTATTATTAATGATGAATTAGCTTTTGATAAATTAGTTATTAGTACAGGAAGTTGTGCATATCCTAAAACTGGCAGTGATGGTTCGGGTTATAAGTTATTAGAAGATTTAAATTTAAAAATAGTAAAACCTCTTCCATCATTAACTCCATTAATAATAAAAGAAAAATTTAAATGGGCTGGAATTAGATGCGATGCTAAAATATCTTTATATGAAAATAATAATTATATAACTGAGCAACAAGGTGAATTACAATTAACAGATTATGGAGTAAGTGGAATTTGTATATTTAATTTAAGTTCTCTTGCTTCAAGAGGATTAGATAAAAATAAAGAAGAAGTAATAAAAATAAATTTTTTACCTTTTGTAGATAATGTTAAAGAATTCTTGTTAGAAAGAAATTCTAAATTAAAAAATAGAAATATTTTAGAATTATTAGAAGGTGTATTAAATTATAAATTAGTAAATGTTTTGTTAGATAAAGCAGGAATAAAATCTGACTTATCATTAACACAATTAACAGATTTACAATTTAATAATCTAGTAGAAACATTATCTTCTTTATCACTTCAAGTAATTGATACTAAAAAATATGATTATTCACAAGTTTGTAGTGGAGGTTTATCATTAAGTGAAATAAATAAACAAACAATGGAAACAAAAATAAATGGTTTATATGTAATAGGAGAATTATTAGATATAGATGGATTATGTGGTGGATATAATATTACCGTTGCTACATTATCAGGTATACTAGCAGGAGAAAATGTATGATAAAAGTAAGACAAATTAAAGTATCTTTTAAAGGCGAAAAATTAGAAGATAAAATTATACAAAAATTAAAAATAAAAGAATCAGAATTATTAAACTATAAAATTATAAAAGAAAGCATAGATGCTAGAGATAAGAACAATTTATTTTATATTTATGAAGTTGATGCTACAGTTTCTAATGAAGAGAATATTTTAAGAAACAATAAATCAAATGATATATTAAAAAGTGAAAAAATAAATTATGAAATAAAAATAACTGGTGATAAAAAATTGGATAAAAGACCAATAATAATTGGAAGTGGACCAGCTGGTCTTTTTAGTGCTTATTATTTAGCTAAGCTAGGATATAAACCAATAATAATTGAAAGAGGGAAACCAGTAGAAGAACGTACAAGAGATGTTGAAGAATTTTGGAAAAATAATAAATTAAATATAAATTCTAATGTACAATTTGGTGAAGGTGGAGCAGGAACATTTTCAGATGGTAAATTAAATACTCTAGTTAAAGATAAAATAGGTAGAAAAGATGAAGTATTAAAAATATTTGTTGAAAATGGTGCAGATGAATCAATTTTATATAAAAATAAGCCTCATATTGGCACAGATATTTTAGTAAAAATAGTAAAAAATATGCGTGATAAGATAATATTATGGGGTGGTACTTATATGTTTGATACTACCTTAACAGATATTAATGTTCAAAATGGGCAAATAAAAAGTATAGTTGTAAATGATAATGAAATAATTGAAACAGATATATTAATTTTAGCAATTGGACATTCTGCTCGTGATACTTTTAAAATGTTATTTAATAGAAAAATAAATATGTCATCTAAGCCATTTGCTTTAGGTATTAGAATTATGCATCCTCAAGAAATGATTAACATGAATCAGTATGGAACAAATGAACTAGGAAGTGCTGATTATAAACTAACATATAAAGCGTCAAATGGTAGAGGAGTTTATTCATTTTGTATGTGTCCAGGCGGATATGTAGTAAACGCTTCTAGTGAAAAAAACTTATTAGCAATCAATGGTATGAGTTATTCTAAACGTGATAGTGGTGTTGCTAATAGTGCTATTATTGTAACAGTTTCACCACTTGATTATGGTGAAAAGCCATTAGATGGTATAGAATTTCAAAGAAAACTTGAAATGCAAACATATAATATAGGAAATGGTAATATACCAGTACAATTATATAAGGATTATAAAGATAATAAAACATCTGATAAGTTTAATTTTGATCCACGTATAAAAGGTAACTATGAATTTGCTAATATAAATGATATTTTTCCAAATTATATTAATGAATCATTAAAAGAAGCAATAGAAAATTTTGATAAGAAGATTAAAGGATTTAATAGAGATGATGCTATAATAGCTGCTATTGAATCTCGTACTTCATCTCCTATTAGAATAGAAAGAGATGAAAACTTAGAGTCAAATATAAAAGGAATATATCCTATTGGAGAAGGTTCAGGATATGCTGGTGGAATAACAACAAGTGCTATAGATGGATTAAAAGTAGTAGAAATAATAGCTTCTAACTATAAAAATTAACAAAAAAGACAACAATTTGTTGTTTTTTTTAAAGTTTTGTGATAAAATTAAATAGCTGATCCGATGAGATTACCTTATGATCACATAAAAAAACTAATAGAGAGGATACGTGATTATGAATAAGAAGATTGAAGAAATAACAAAAAAACAAATAAGAACTGATCTTCCTGAATTCAGAGTAGGTGACACTGTAAGAGTAAACTACAAAATTAAAGAAGGAAATAAAGAAAGAATTCAAGCATTTGAAGGATTAGTAATGTCTATTCAAGGTGCTGGTATTTCTAAAAACTTTATTGTTAGAAAAAAATCACAAGGAATTGGTGTTGAAAGAACTTTCCCAATGAATACTCCATTAATTGAATCAATTGAAGTAATTAGAAAAGGTAAAGTTAGACAAGCAAAACTTGGATATATTAGATCTTTAATTAGTCAACCTAAAATCAAGGAAAGAAGAGACAAAGAAACAAAGGCAAACTAATTGCCTTGTTTTTATTAATAAAAATGAAAAAATATATAAAAGAGTTAATACCATATTTAGTTATCATATTAACAGTAGTATTGATAAGAACATACATAGTAACACCAGTCCAAGTATCTGGCTCATCTATGTATCCAACTTTAAAAAATGGAGAAATACTTGTTTTGAAAAAATATGATACTGGATATAATAGATTTGATATAGTTGTGCTTAACTATAATGGAGATAAGCTAATTAAAAGAGTAATAGGGTTGCCTGGAGAAACAATTAAATATAAAAATAACAAATTATATATTAATGGAAAAAGAATAAAAGAAAACTTTACAAAAAATACTGATACAAGTGATTTTGATATGAGTGAATTATTTCAAGGTTCTTATAAAATACCTAAAGATAATTATTTTGTAATGGGTGATAATAGAAATAACTCTACAGATAGTAGAATTATAGGTAGTATAAATAAAAAGAATATAAAAGGTAAAATAGTAAAATTCTCATTTAGAAAATTCAAAAATATAAAATAGTTGATATTTAAACAAAGTATGATATAATATTTATCACGGTGGGGGATTAATATGAAGGTAAAAATAAGTGATTTAATAATCATACTATTATTTATAATGGGATTATCACTATCAATATTATTTGTTTACATAAATAAACATGTATGTGCTGTAGTGACAATTATAATTACTTATATATTAATTATGATGAAAAAACCCACTAAAAAAGTAAAAGAAAAACAAGAAGAATTTAATAGAGTAGAGTATTTAAGTAAACTTCTTGATAGAAAATAAAATTAACTATTGTCAAAACAGAACAAATTTGTTATAATTAATTTGTTCTTCATATGGCGAGATAGCTCAGCTGGCTAGAGCATCCGGTTCATACCCGGAAGGTCAAGAGTTCGAATCTCTTTCTCGCTACCATAAGAAATAAAACGATTCATTGAATCGTTTTTTTGTGCTTTTCTATTAAAAACAATTAAATTCGTGATAAAATGGTATATGGGTGGTGCTATGAAAGTTATTACATTAAAACAACCATGGGCGACACTAGTTGCTGAGGGAATAAAAAAATATGAATTTAGATCTTGGAAAACAAAATATAGAGGGAAAATACTTATTCATGCAGGTGTTGGAATTGATAAAAAGGAATTGGAAAAATATAAAGATTTGAATTTAAAATTCCCATCAAAAAGAATATTAGCTGAAGTAGAATTAGAAGACTGTTTAGAACTTAATGAAGATTTAAATAAAAAAATTATTAATGAAAAAAATATAGCTTATGGATCTAAAGTGAGAACTGGATATGCATGGAAATTTAAAAATATTAAAAAAATAAAATATGATAAAGAAATCAAAGGGAAACTTGGTTTATGGAACATTGATTTAAATGATTTATATTCATTTGACTAAATAGATGATTAATACTAAAATATTTCTGAATTAAACAAATGTTGTGTATAGGAGGTGATAGTTATGCAGATAAAGAATTTATCAATGTCATTTGGTACACAAGAATTATTTGAAAATATTAATTTGAATATTCCTGATAATGATAAAGTTGGGATAGTAGGTGTTAATGGCGCAGGAAAATCAACTTTTTTAAAAATTATCATGGGAAAAATTGAAGCTGATACTGGTAAGATAATATTAAAAAATGGTGCACGAGTTGGATATCTTCCACAAGTTATAGATGATGAAATACCATCAACTAATATATCAGTTTTTGATTTTTTATTATCTGCTAGGCCAATTGATGAATTAAATATGAAATTACAACAAATATATGAAGAATTGGCCACAGCTAATGAAAATGAATTAAACAAATTATATAAAGAAATGGATAAAATTAATAAGAAATTAGATTATTGGGAAGTATATACAGCAGAAAGTACTCTTTTAAAAATAATTGATGGTATGAATATAGATGATAAGCTATTAGAACAGCCTTTAAATACATTATCGGGTGGTCAGAAATCTAAAGTAGCATTTGCAAGATTACTATATTCAATGCCAGAATTCATATTACTAGATGAACCAACTAACCACTTAGATAAAGAAACAAAAGAATATGTTATAAATTTTATAAAAGGATATAATGGTGGCGTATACGTTATATCGCATGATACAGATTTTTTAAATGAAGTAACAACAAAAATATTATTTTTAGATAAACGTTTAAAAACTTTTAAATTATTTGATGGTAATTATGATCACTTTAAAAGATTGAGTGAAGAATATGAATTAGCTATACAAAAAGAAGTAGAAAAGCAAAATAAGGAAGAAGAAAAATTGCGAACACTGATTAATAAGTATTCTAGTTCATCCGGCAAAAGAAAACGTATGGCACAGGATAGAGAGAAAAAATTGGAAAAACTTTTGAGTGAAAAAATTGATTTAGGTTCTAAATTAAAACAAGCAAAAGTGGAAATGAATATGAATAGGGAAAGTACTAATAATCCGTTAATTGTAAAAAATTTATTTTTTAAATATAATAAGGAATCTGAAAAAAATATTATTAATGATTTAACATTTAGTTTAGCTAAAAGTGAAAAATTTTTAATTGTAGGGGAGAATGGAGTAGGTAAATCAACGTTATTAAAACTAATAATTGGACAATTACATCCTGATAAAGGTGAAATAATATTAGGTCAGCGAACTGATTTGGGATATTATGCACAGGAGCATGAACTTTTAGATAACAATAAAAATATTATAGATAATTTTTCTGATTGTGATATTTCTATAAGAAATTTAAGAAATGTTCTAGGTAGATTTTTATTTTATGGTGATGATGTCTACAAAAAAGTATCTGTGTTATCTCCTGGAGAGCGTAGTAGAGTTGCACTTGCAAAATTATCACTACAAGGAGCAAATGTTTTAATCTTGGATGAACCAACAAACCACTTGGATCCAGAAACACAAGCAATTATTGCAGAAACATTTAAAACATTTAAAGGTACTATGCTTGTGGTATCTCATAATCCTGATTTTGTTGATAATTTAGGAATTGAACGTGTATTAATATTACCTAGTGGTAAAATTGATTATTATAGTAGAGAATTAGTAGAACATTATCATAATTTAAATAATAAAAAACAGAATTAACAAAAAATAAAACGATTCATTGAATCGTTTTTTTATATTGTTTTAGTATTTTCTTCTTTTTTATAATTATTTATTGCGTTTTTAAATACATTAGCAAGATAAATTACTTCAGGATAATCTTTATCATCTAAGCATGCTAGTACAAAAAAGTCTCTAACACTATAAGATTTAATACTACCATTTGGATGATATGTTCTAGATAATCCTTCTGTAAATGTTTCCATATCAAATGGGAATCCATGTTCTTTTGCATATAAATAAGCAAAAGATAATATTGTTCTAGTATTTCCATCTCTAAAAGGATGAATCCTCCATATAAGAGCAAGTTTTCTAGCATATATTGTAGCTATTTCATCTGTGCTCATATTTTGCCATGCGATGCGATTTAAATCATTTAATTTGTGATGAAGTTCTTTTTCTATATTTTCTGGATTAGAGTAGTTTATACTTAAACCAGGTAATACTACTTCTTCTTTTACTAACGGCACAGTTCTATATTCACCAGCCCATTCAAATATATCTTCAAAAATGTGTTTATGTATTCTTTTGATAAGTGTTTCATCAAAATAATCAGTAGGTACAGAATCAATATCAATTAATTTTAAAAAACCGATGTCAGCTTCTGCTTTGTTTAATAAATCATAATCAGTAATATTTAGTTTGTTTTTTAAAACATTATTACTATTAACATAAGGATCAATCATTTTGAACACCTTTATAATAACTAATTACACATTTTTGAATATCTTTTAATTCTTTTTTACCTTCAATATAATCGTTTACTAAAGAAAGAACATCATCAGTAGGTTTACTTGCACCAGTTAATGATATACTAAGAGCTTTTTCTACTATTTTTTTTCTTTCTTCTTTAGTAGTTTCACTTATTAAATATTTCATAGTATCCTCCTAAATTAATTATAACATAAAATATAAAATATGTTAAAATAGAAATAGATGAAATCAACTTTTAGTTTGTTTAAATTTTAAATAAAATAGTATATATTAATAACATGAAAGGAGTTACTATATGGATCAAATTAAAATTGGAAATTTTATAAAACAAAAAAGAATTGAAAAAAATATGACACAATCTGAATTAGCAGAAAAATTAAATATTACAGATAGAGCTGTTTCAAAATGGGAAAGAGGCCTATGCTTACCAGATGCTGGAACAATGCCTATTCTTTGTGATATACTTTCTATTTCAATAAATGATCTATTTAGTGGTGAAAAAGTAGATATGAAAGATAATGAAAAAAGATTAGAAGAAAACTTACTTGAAATGACACAATTAAAAGAACAAAAAGATAAACAATTACTTCAACTTGAATATGTAATTGGCTTTGGATCTGTATTTACATATATGGTATTTATATTTTTAGCAAGTTTTATAAAGATGGATAGAATACTAAGTATTGCGTTAATCATAAGTGCGGCTATTATAATTGTTATAGGTGTGATTTTTTCATTAAAAATAGAACAATTAGCTGGATATTATAAATGTTCTAATTGTGACCATAAATATACACCAACATATAAAAGCGTATTTTTTGCTCCTCATATTAATAGAACAAGATATATGAAGTGTCCAAAATGTGGTAAAAAAACTTGGAATAAAAAAATACTTAAATAGTATTTTTTTTATGGATAAATAAAATTAAAATCTTGTAAAAAAATATAAATATATGTTAAAATTGAACATGGAGGTTAAAATATGGAAAATGTTAATATAGATAGTATAGCTAATATTGATACAGTAAAAAAATTATTTTCAAGTGTAAATGGATTAGCTGAAGATAATTGTTTTTTAGTTGTTGTTAATAGAGATTATGGAACAGCGGATTCTCTAGGTGGAGCATATGGGGCAAACGCTGTTAGAGTAGGTGCAAAAAATGGAGGAGTAGCAGGTGGAATTATTGCTGGAGCTGTTTCAAACTCAGTAGCTAATGTTGTAAATGAAGCTGTTGCTGAATTTAGAAGTAAATTAAATGATAAACAACAAATAGTTTTTGATACTAGAAATTATGGAGGATACTTACTTAATATTACAGAAAAAGGTATTGGTGTAATACCTCTATCAAATAATGGTAAGATGATACCTAGTATAAAAAACTTTAAAACTGATATAGAAAACTATGTTTATTTTGCTAATGATGAGATTGAAAAAATAGAAATAAAAAAATTAGCTCTTCATTTTAGTTCAAAACGTCTTGCAATTTATTTTAAAGGTCTTGATCAAAGTTCTACTCCATGGCAAGTATATAAAAAACATAAATTAGTACCTTATGAAGAAGCTAATTACAATAAATTAGTTAATAAATTAAAATAATAAAATAAAAAGTACATCATTTCTGATGTACTTTGATTTTTAAATGGAGCGGATGAGGAGAATCGAACTCCCGTAGTCAGCTTGGAAGGCTGAGGTTCTACCATTAAACTACATCCGCATAAAGTAGACATTTATAATTATACCAAAGATTAAGATAATGTCAATATTATTTTGAAAAATATTTACAAATTTATAAAATTACGCAAATGTTATTTAAATATTTGAATAATAGTGATATAATGTTTAATATACAATATTATATTAAAATGGAATGGAGAATATATATGGAAGTTGTTAAAAATAATAAAAGCATATTTATTATTTTAGGGATAATATTTATATTTTTAATTGTAGTATTAATTGGTGTAAAGGCATTTTTCCCATCAGGTAATGCATATGGTGACAGACTAAAAGGAATTGATAAAGTTAGTTTTTCTGACAAAGAAATTCAAAAATTAGAAAAAGAAATATCAAGTAGAGATAAAATTAAAAAAGTATCAATTGATATAAAAGGAAGATTAATTAATATTATCTTAACTGTAGAAAAAGATGCTGATTTAGGAGATATGAAAGATCATTGTAAAGATAAATTGGAATTATTTGATGAAGATGAATTAAAATATTATGATATCCAATTTTATATTATAAATGTATCTGATAAAGAAGAACATTTTCCAGCAATCGGTTATAAACATAAAACTAGTGAAAGTATAGAATGGTCAAATAATTAGGTGATAAAATGGATAAAAAGAAGATTGTAATTAGTGCGATTGTAATATCTATAATACTAGCTATTTTAGGTATAGTTTATGTGTTTATTAGACAAGATAAAAACAGTACACTTACTATAATGGAAAAACAATGGATTGAAAATAACAAAAATAATGTTATTGATATATCTATTGTAAATAATGTACCTGTTTTCAATTATGATGGTGAGGGATTATTCTTTGATTTCTTAAATTCAGTTGAAAAAGATACAGGATTAAGCTTTAATAAATTATCTTATAATATGGGTAATAGTATTAGTAGTGAATATTCTTTTCAAGTAGTAGATGAATTAGCTTCAAATGATATTTTAATGTATGAAGATAATTATGTATTAGTTACTAAAAATAAAGTTAAATATAATTCTATAAATGATATTCCTACATTAACTATTGGTGTATTAAATAGTGATATTAAAAATGTTAGTTATTATTTAGGAGCTAACAAAAAAGTTTCATTTAAAACATATGGAAGTTACAATAATTTATTTAGTACACTTACATCAAACAGTAGTCCTATAACAGCTATTGCTGTTCCAAAGACAATGTTTTTAAAAGAAATAGTTGAAAATGATCGTTTAACTATTGCTTATGATATGCCTGAAATTAAAAAGTATTTTGTATTAAGATTAGGTTCTAATAAAAAATTAAATAGAATCTTAACAAAGTATTATAAAAAATGGAATAGAACAGATTATGAAGAATTATTTAATACTAATTTTTCAGAAAGTTATTTTAAATTTAAACAAATATATCAACAAGAAAAAACAAATTTTACAAGTAAACAATATGTTTATGGATTTGTAGAAAACGCACCATTTGATTCATTGGTGGATGACAAGTTACAAGGGTTCAGTAATGAGCTTATTAAAAGTTTTACAAAAGTTTCTAATATAACAGTTTCTTATAATAGATATAAAAACTATGAAGAATTGTTAAAAGCATTTAATGAAAATAAAATAGATTTTTATTTAAATGCATCTAGTCTTAATGATTATGATTTAGATATTTATAGAACTGTTTCAGCATATGAAACAAAAGCAGTTGTTTTATCTAAAGAAAAGAATGAAACAGTTATTAATTCAGAAATGGCTTTAAAAGGTAGAAAAGTCGCAACTGTAAGAAACAGTAAAATTGATAAATATTTAAATAGTAATGATATAAAAACTCATACTTATGAAAATGTAATAGATTTATTAAGAAATAAAGATAGCGATGAATTAGTGGTTATCGATGAAGTAACATTTGAAGCGTATATTTCAAATGCTTTAAAGAAATATAATAAAATTTATACATTTGATTTAGATACAACTTATGAATATGTTGGAAGAGATATAGAAGCTAATAAAGTATTCAATGAATATTTAAATTTCTATATTACATTTACAAATACAAATATTTATAAAAATACTTTAGATATTAATTTATTTAGTATTAAATCTTCAAATAAAAAAATACTATTAGTAGTATTAGTATTATTACTAATTTGTGTAGTTATATCATCTGCTTTACTACTTAGAAAAATGAAACCAAAGAAAAAGAAAATAAAAGTAAGTAAAGAAGATAAATTAAAATATGTTGATATGCTAACATCATTAAAGAACAGAAATTATTTAAATGATTCAATAGAAAAATGGGATAGTGCACATATATATCCACAAGCTATTGTAGTAGTTGATTTAAATAATGTGGCATACATTAATGACAATTATGGACATGAAGAAGGAGATATTGTTATTAAAGAGGCAGCTTCAATTTTAATTCAAACACAAATAGAACAAACAGAAATTATTCGTACTAATGGTAATGAATTCTTGATCTACATGTTAGGTCATGATGAAAAAAAGGTTGTTTCTTACACTAAAAAATTGTTAAAAGAATTAAAAGATTTGAAACATGGATTTGGTGCTGCTGTTGGATATAGTATGATTACTGATGAATTAAAAACTATAGATGATGCAATTAATGAAGCAACATTAGATATGAAAAACAAAAAAGAAGAAATACAAAATTAAAAAGGTCATTTTGGCCTTTTTTAAAAATATAGGTGATAAAATGGATGTTATAAAAAGATATATGAGTAAATTAATAAAAATAATAAATAAAGATGAAATGAAAATATTACCAGGACATTTATCATTTTACTTTATATTATCATTAATTCCTGCAATAACATTGTTAGGTATTATATGTCATATGTTAGGTTTATCAAATGATGATGTAACAAGTTTCTTTTGGAATATAATGCCAAATGCGGCAACAGAAATTATCAAACCATTTGTAAAAACATCAGGGAGTTCTTTGGCACTTGTTTATTTAATCATAAGTTTGATTATCGTATCAAATGGAGCTTATGCATTAATTCTAACATGTAATACTTTATATCAGTTAAATGATATTAGCCAATTAAAGGCACGTATTAAATCAGTTATTTTAACTTTCTTATTTATGTTTATATTTGTATTTATATTAATAGTACTCGCATTTGGAAATATGATTGTTAAATGGGTTTTATCCTTAGAAGTATTTAGTAATATTACATGGTTATATAAGGTATTTATTTATTCAAAATGGCCAGTTGCTTTCGTAATAATCTATATAGTTTTAAAATTAATTTATACTATAGCTCCTGATAAAACTATAAAGAGTAGGAGTGTTACTAAAGGAGCAATTTTTACTACAGTATTATGGTTAATTATAACAGCTATATATTCTTATTATTGTAATAACATTGCTAGATATGATATGTTTTATGGAAACTTATCAAATATTATAATATTAATGATGTGGATATATCTTATTACTTATATTTTTGTTATAGGAATAGCTATAAACGTTAATAACTATAGCTATATGGCAAAAAATACCATAATCAAAGAAGAAGATTCTACATATAATAAAAATGAACATGTATAATACATGTTCATTTAGACTACCTATAGTACCGATGATATTTTACTGTGAATATCTACGTATTAGTTGTTGGTAATCTTTAATCTCAAATAAAAAGGGTTTAAAACCCTTTTTATTTTTCTATATAATATGCATAGTATTCATCATATGTAATTCCTTCATCATGTATCTTTTTAGCAACATCTTTACCAACATAACGATAATGCCATGATTCATATGAATAACCAGTTAAATTTTCTTTTCCTTTAGGATATCTTAATATAAATCCATATTTGTAAGAATTTTCATTTAACCATTTAAATTCATTTGTCTTTTCAAAACTATCCATTGTACTTCCATAAGTAACAATATCAAGAGCTAATCCTGTTTGATGTTCTGAATAACCAGCACGCGCTGCAACACTATCAGCCCAAGCACTTCCTTTTTGTGCTGAATATGAAGTCCATAATTGATTTTGATAGTTATAATCTCTATAAGCAGAAGTTATAATAAGATTTAAGTTTTCTGCCTTAGCATCAGTCCACATTTTAAGGAAATTATCATAAACTTCTTTTCTGATTTGATTTTCACCATATGAATAATAGTTTTTAACGTTTACTAAATCATTAGGTTTGTAGTTTTTATCTAAGTAATTGTACTTATTAACTAATAATAAATAGTTCTTAGAAGTATCAGTTTTTTTAATAGTATTTTTATCATAATAATCATTATTAGCTTTAACATTAATAACGCTTACTGTATAAGCTAAATCATCATTATCACTTTTTTTATAATAACTAATATAATTGTCTAAATAATTAAATTTAAAATATTTTTGTTTTAAAAATTTAATAATTAAATTATTATAAGCTTTATCTAATAATATATCTATTTTTTTATCATCTAGTTTTAATATTTCAGTTATTTCTGCATCTGAATATCCTATTTTAGATAATTTATATTTATAACTGTGTAAATAATTAACTCGTTTAATAATACCCATAACTATTAATATCAATAATATAATAGAAATTATACCCATATATAGTGCTTTCTTAACACTTTTTTTCAATCTTCTTTTCTTCATATTATCACCATATTAATTATAAACATTTTTTTTAAATTTGTAAATACAAATGTAAATTTACAAAAACACTACATTTAAGCATTAATTAGTATTTAATTCATAAATTTAATTAGAGGTGAATTATGAAGAAGATAATATTAGTATTGATGTTGTTTTTACAACCAATAATGGTTTTTGCAAATGATAAACCAACACTTGCTAGTGCTGCTAAAAGTGCTATTTTAATAGAATCTACAACAGGTAAAATAATATTTGAAAAAAATTCTCATGAAAAATTGGCTCCTGCATCTATGACAAAAATTATGAGTATGTTAATAATTATGGAGAATATTGATAAAGGTACAATAAAGTGGAATGATAAAGTAACAGCATCAGCAAATGCTTCAAGTATGGGTGGTAGTCAAATTCTTCTTGAAACTGGTGAAGTTATGACTGTAAAAGATTTATTTAAAGGGATTGCCGTAGCAAGTGGTAATGATGCTGTTGTTGCTTTAGCAGAGCATATAGCGGGTAGTGAAGAAGAATTTGTTAAGATGATGAATGATAAAGCAAAAGAATTAGGTCTTAAAGATACAGTATTTAAAAATCCTCATGGACTAGACATTGCTAATCATTATTCAAGTGCTCATGATATGGCTATAATTGCTAAAAATTTAGTTAAATATGAAGAAGTATTTAAATTTACTTCAATATATGAAGATTATTTAAGAAAAGGAACAGATCGTGAATTATGGTTAGTAAATACAAATAAATTAGTTAAGTTTAATAAGTATGTAGATGGTTTAAAAACTGGTTATACTAAAGAAGCAGGTTATTGTTTAACATCTACAGCTATAAAAAATGGCATGCGTTTAATATCTGTTGTTATGGGAGAACCAGATACTGAAACTAGAAGTAAAGAAACTGTTGAGTTATTAGATTATGGATTTGCTAAATATAATGCAAAAACTATAATTGATAAAGGACAAATTGTGGATAAAATAAAAAAAGAGAAATCTTTAAAAGAAATAAATATAATTACAAAAAACAAATATTCAATTATTAGAGAAAAGAATAAAAAAATTGGTAAAATAACATATAAATTAAACCTAAATAATATAAAAATTCCAAGTAAAAAAAATACTAAAGTAGGAACTCTTATAATAAAAGAAAACAATAAAAAAGTAGGTTATGTAGATGTTGTAAGTAAAGATGATGTTAAAAAAACAAGTATTATTCAATTATTTGGAAGATATTTAAAAAGTGCTATAACAGGTGATATATAAATATCACTTTTTTATTGATTTTAAAAAACAAAAAATATATAATTAAAATAGGTGAGAGTATGAAGAGGTTAATGATTTTTTGTTTAATGTTATTTCCTGGTATTTGTTATGCAGAACCTTTAGGTAATAATATAACTTATAGTGGAGTAAATAAATTTGTTACAACCGCAACACAAGAAAATGGTAATTATAATAGTGTTAATAATAATGAAAATGCTATATTGGTATCAAATGGGACAATATCTTTAAATAATCCAACAATTAATAAAACAGGTAATTCAAATGGGGATAATGCAGATTTTTATGGAATTAATGCTGCTGTTTTAACTTATAAAAATTCTGTTTTAAATATAAGCGGAGGTAATGTAACTACAAATGGTACATATGCCAATGGTTTATTTTCATATGGAACAAGTAAAATAAATGCTACAAATACAGTTATAAAGACAACTAATAATAATTCTGGTGGAATTATGGTAGCTGGTGGAGGTAGTATAATAGCTAATAATTTAACAATTGATACAGCTGGTAATTCTTCTGCAGCTATTAGAAGTGATAGAGGTGGAGGTAATATAACTGTAAATAAAGGTTCATATAAAACAGATGGTATTGGATCACCTGCTATTTATTCTACAGCAAAAATAATTGTTAATGATGCAACTTTAACTTCTAATAAATCTGAAGGTGTTATAGTTGAAGGAAATAATTCGGTTATTTTAAATAATGTTAATTTAACTGATAATAATACTAATTTAAATGGACAGTCAGATACTTATAAAAACATATTTTTATATCACTCTATGAGTCGTGATGCTAAAGCTGGTGTTGGAACATTTACAGCTACTAATAGTACTATTAAAACTTTAAAAGGCGATACTATATTTGTTACTAATACTAGAGCTATAATTAATCTAACTAATAATAAGATTATTAATAATAGTGGAGATTTTTTAAGAATCCAATCTTCAAAATGGGGTAATTCATTAGCAAATGGAGGAAATGTAACTTTAAATTTATCAAAACAAAAAGTAGAAGGTAATATTATAGTTGATAAAATTTCAACACTAACTTTAAATATGGTAGGAAGTTCTTTAAAAACTTCAATAAATAATAAAAATGAAGCTCAATCTATAAATCTTAATTTATCAAAAGATTCTAAATTAGTTTTAACAAGTGATAGTTATGTAACAACACTAAAGAATGAAGATGCTACTAATTCTAATATTTATTTAAATGGTCATAAATTATATGTTAATGGACAAAGTATAAGTGCTAATGATAAAGAAGAAGAGACAGAAACACCACAAGTGATATCTAGTAAGAAAACAACTAAGAATAAAAAAAGTAGTAAAGAATTATACTATATAATCGCAGGTTCTTTAGGAATTTTAATAATTATTACAATGCTATATATAATATTTAAAATTAATACAAGAAATAAAATGAACTAAAATAGTTCTTTTTATTTACAAGAAAATTTGTTCGTGATAAAATAACTTTGAGGTGATAAGATGGAAAGAATTATAATGCATATAGATGTTAATAATGCCTTCTTATCATGGAGTGCTTTAGATTTATTAAATCACGGATATAAATATGATGTTAGAAATAGCTATGCTGTTATAGGTGGGGATGAAAAAAGACGTAGCGGTATTGTTCTTGCTAAAAGTACACCAGCTAAAAAAATGGGAATAGTTACCGGAGAAACTTTATATAGTGCTAGAAAAAAATGTAAAGTATTAAAAGTTTATCCACCGAATTATAAATTTTATCAAAAGATGTCTAAGAAATTATTTGAATTATTATATAATTATACCGATGAAATAGAAATCGCATCTATTGATGAATGTTATTTAGATTATACAGGTATAAAACATTTATATGGTGATGAAGTATCATTTGCTCATAAACTAAAATCTGAAATATATGATAAATTAGGATTTACTGTAAATATTGGTGTAGCTAATAATAAATTATGTGCAAAAATGGCTAGTGATTTTGAAAAACCATTTAAAGTACATACTTTATATAGTAATGAAATAGAAAAGAAAATGTATCCTTTAAAAGTAGGAGATTTATTTGGAATAGGTAGAAAAACTGTTCCTAAATTACAAGCATTAGGAATTAATACTATTTCTGATTTAGCTAATTATGATTCTAATAATTTATCGAAATATTTTAAAAATCAAGCTTGTAAGATGATTGAGTGGGCAAAGGGAATAGATGATAGTATTGTAAAAAAAGATCGTGAAAAAAGAAAATGTTTAAGTAATGAGATAACTTTAGAACGTGATTTTAAATCTAAGGGTGAAATAAATATTATTTTAAAAGAAATAAGTATGAATTTAGCAAGATTACTTAGAAAAAACGACGGGTATTGTAATGTTGTTGAAGTTCATTTAAAAGATAATATGTTTAAAACAATATCACATCAAAAAAAATTAGTAAATCCTACTAATTTAAGTACAGAAATATATTCTGCAGCTAAAGCTTTATTAAATGAAATGTATAATGATGAATCTATTAGACTTATAGGAATTAGATTAGATAAGTTAACTAAAGTTCATAATCATCAAGTTTCGTTGTTTGAAGAAATAGATACAACTACTAACAATATGAAATTAGAAAAAACAATAGATCATTTACAAGAAAAATATGGTAATAGTATTATAAAAAATGCTAAAGCTAGTGGAAGAAAAATAGAAAAGAGGTATTAAAAAAAGGTATTTTAAATACCTTTTATTGCTTCTTTTTTATCACTATCTAAGTTTTTGCCATCAAAATATGTTTTCTTTTTATAATTAAATATTTTTCCTATTATGTTATGTGGAAACTTAGTTATTAATTTATTATATTCTGTAATAATATCATTATAATATTTTCTAGCCGCAACTATTTCAGCTTCTGATTCAAATAATCCTAAATCAATTTTAATAAATGCTTCATTATTACTTAATTCTTCATTTTCTTCTTTATATTTACTGAATTCATTAATTGCTTCATATAATTGTCTATCTAATTCAAAATTAGATAGTTTTTTTGATTTCATATTTTCAATTGTTTCTAATATTTTTTTCTTATCATCATAATATGGTTTAATTATGGTAATTGATTTTTTTAATAAATCATATCTTTTTCTAAGAGTAGTATCAATAAAGTTTTCTGCTTCATTAATTCTAATAATATATAATTGATATAAATTATATATAGATGCTAATCCTATTAAAATAAAACAAACAAGTATTACTGTTATTAATATTACATAATATATCATATTACCACCAATATAATTATAACAAAAAATATTTTAAATATCTACGATTTTGGCAAAAAATCTTCACTATAATTTATTGGTTCATCAAATGATATAAAATCAACATATATCATTAATAGTAATTCCCATGTACCTGTTTTAGGATCACTTAAAATGATATGATCTCTTCCTGATTGTTCAATTATTCCTTTAAATTCACGATCACGAAATTCATTTGAATCGGGGAAAGTCATATGAACTCTTACTTGTTTTCCTTTGTTAAGTCTTAAAATGTTTTCTATATAAGATTGTTCACTAGGTAAAGCCATTGGTTGGAAATTAGTCGCATTATTAGTGTAATTTATATTGGTTGGTGGTGTAAAAGTTTGATTAGTAAATAATGGCTTGTTATATAAATTGTTATTCATAAAATCATCCTTTCTCTAAAGTATATTTATTTTTATAAAAAATATGATTATTTATGATATAATTAAATAGGTGATAGTATGGAAGTAACAATAGGTGTATCAAATAGACATGTTCATTTAACAAAAGAAACATATATAAAATTATTTGGAAATGAAGATATAGAAAAAGTAAGAGATTTAAATCAACCAGGACAATTCGCATCTAATAGTTTTGTTGATATTAAAAATGGTGAAAAAATAATAAAGCACGTTCGTATTTTAGGACCATTTAGAGATTATAATCAAGTAGAGATTTCTAAGACAGATTCATATACATTAAAACTAGATCCACCAGTAAGAGCGTCTGGTGATATTAAAGGTAGTAGTCCTATAACTATTGTAGGTCCAAACGGAGAAATAACTTTAAGCGAAGGTTGTATAATTGCTGAAAGACATATTCATATGTTACCAAAACAAGCTGAAATGTATGGTTTTGAAGATAAACAAACAGTATCAGTGATTTTAAATGGGGAAAAGGGTGGAATAATAAATAATGTCCATATAAAAGTAGCTGATGAATCATATTTTGAAATGCATCTTGATACTGATGATGCAAATGCTCATATGATAAAATGTGGAGATATAGGAACTATTATATAGTTCTTTTTTTGACAAAAATTTATTTTAAAATTTAATAAAATAAATATGGTGATTATATGAAAGTGAAAATATTTGATGAAGAAATAGAAAGTGATTTAGAAAAAGTAGTTAATGATTTTTTAAGTAGTGATATAGAACTTTTAGATATTAAGTATCAAGTATCTGCTTCTGTTTTTGGTGAAGAGCAAATTTATTGCTTTTCTGCAATGATTATATATAAATAAACTTTGCTATTTTCTTTATTTTTTGTTATAATTGAATAGGTGACACTTATGAATGAGACATTAAATAAAATATACAATTATGCCTTAGAAGAAATCATGGGGGAAAGATACGGTAGTTATGCTAAGGAAATTATTCAAGATAGAGCACTTCCAGATGTAAGAGATGGATTAAAACCTGTACAAAGAAGAATTCTTTATGCAATGTATCGTGATAGAAACACTTATGATAAACCACATAAAAAATCAGCTACTGCAGTTGGTAATGTTATGGGTCATTATCACCCACATGGAGATTCTTCTATTTATGATGCATTAGTAAGAATGAGTCAATGGTGGAAATCAAATACACCATATATAGATATGCATGGTAATAATGGATCTATGGATGGAGATTCACCAGCCGCAATGCGTTATACAGAGGCTAGACTTTCTAAAATAAGTAATGAATTATTAAAAGATATTGACAAAGATACAGTTGAAATGGCTTGGAACTTTGATGATACATTAAAAGAACCAATTGTTTTACCTGCTAAGTATCCTAATTTACTTGTAAATGGAGCTAATGGTATAAGTGCTGGATATGCAACAAATATACCACCACATAACTTAGGAGAAGTAATAGATGCAACTATTAAGCGTATTGATTCTCCAAATTGTAGATTAGATACTATATTAGATATAATTAAAGGGCCAGATTTTCCAACAGGTGCAATCGTAGAAGGAAAAAATGGAATTATTGATGCTTATACTAAAGGTATAGGTAGAATAAATATAAGAAGTAAATATGAATTTGTTAAAGATAAAGGAAAAGAAAAAATTGTTATTCATGAAATTCCTTTCGAGGTTAACAAAGCTAATTTAGTAGCTAAAATAAATGAAATTCGTATAGATAAAAAAATAGATGGTATGGTTGATGTTAGAGATGAATCTGATCAATCTGAACCAATGAGAATTGTTATTGATTTAAAGAAAGATGCTAATAAAGATTTAATTATTAACTATTTACTTAAAAATACTGATTTACAAGTTTCATATAACTTTAATATGGTCGCAATAGTTAATAAAAAACCTATGACAATTGGAATAATTCCAATGTTAGATGCGTATATAGAATTTCAAAAAGAAGTAGTTTTAAGAAGAACTAGATTTGATTTAGAAACTGCTAAAAGAGAAATGCATATTGTAGAAGGTTTGATTAAAGCATTATCAATTTTAGATGAAGTAATTGCTACAATTAGAAGAAGTAAAAATAAATCAGATGCTAAGGAAAACTTAGTAAAAGAATATAAATTTACTGAAATACAAGCAGAAGCAATTGTTACTTTACAATTATATAAATTAACAAATACAGATGTTAAAGAATTAGAAGAGAGATGTAAAACTTTAAGTATAATTATTAAAGGTTTAGAATCGATTTTAAATGATGAAGAAAAACTAAAATCTGTAATGAAAGATGAATTAAGAAGAGTTAAAAAAGAATATGGTGTACCTAGATTAACAGAAATTCAAGATGAAATAACTGATATTAAGATAGATACAACTGAAATGATTGCAAAAGAAGATGCAATCGTTGTAGTAACAAATGAAGGTTATGTTAAGAGAGTATCTTTAAGAAGTTATGATGAAGCTGCAGAAACTGGATTAAAAGAAGGAGATTACATTATTGGTAAATATAAAATGTCAACACTAGATACATTATTAATGTTTACTGATTTAGGTAATTATCTATATATTCCTGTTTACCAATTACCAGATTTAAAATGGAAAGAGCTTGGTAAACATATTAGTAATATTATTCCAATAAAAGCAGAAGAAAATATTATTGGTAGTATACCAGTATATGATTTTGAAGATAATACTGTTGTTACTTTCTTTACAAAAAATGGTATGATAAAAAGAACAAACATATCTGAGTTTAAAGTTCTTAGAAATACAAAACCAATAGTTGGTATAAAATTAAAAGATCATGATAAATTAGTTGATATTAATATATCAAATGACCCATATATATTTATTTCAACAAATAATGGTTATGGACTTTCATATAATGTAGAAGAAGTACCAATTACAGGATTAAAAACAAGTGGTGTTAAAGCTATTAGTTTAAAAAATGATTTTGTAGTTGATGGCCATATATATGGAAAAGATTATGAATATTTAACAGTTATTACTGATAAAAATACCGCTAAAAGAATAAGATTATCTGAATTTGAAATAGGAACTCGTGCTAGAAGAGGAGTTCAAATAATTAAAGATGTAAAGACAAATCCATATAAAATATTAAAAACATTTATAATTGATTATAAAACATTAATTGGAATAAAAACAGCAACAGAAATCACAGAAACAAAAATAACAGATTTTCCAATAAGTGATAGATATAAAACAGGATCAAATATATCTAAACTTGATATTATGGATTCGTTTGTTGTAACAGATTTAATAGAAAAAGATCAAAAACCAAAAATAGAAAAAGAAAATATATCATTAGATGATGTTGATAAGAAAATATTAACAATTGATGATTTCTTAGACGATATAGAAAATAATTAGAAAGGATGATTTTATGTTACATGATATTATATTAATAGTAGTTAGTTTATTAGTTGGAGGAGCAATAGGATTCTTCTTAGCTCGTAAATATATGGAAAAATTCCTAAAGAAAAATCCACCTATTAATGAACAAATGATTAAAGCAATGATGAGTGGAATGGGTAGAACACCAAGCCAAAAACAAGTTAATCAAATGATGAAACAAATGAATAAATATATGTAAAAAAAGCTATAATTATATAGCTTTTTTTTAACTTATTAATTTAGCATGTATTACAAGTCTTTTTTTAGAACTCTTATAACATGTTGATAATGTTAATATTTTATCGTTTGTATTAACATTAACACCAAAATCATAAATACTTCTTTTTTTGATTTTTGTTAAGAAATTCATATATTTAGTATCATTATTAAATCTTGTATTAATATAATCATTTGTATTATTTATGGTATAAATAGAGAATATTTTCCATGTATGATTTTTATTAGTGTTAAATACTATAGTTTGATTTTTAGGATTTTTATACCATGCTTTATTTAATACCTTATGTAATGAACCAAACATAACATAATAGTTACCTGAATGTCCATAAAGCACTGTGTTTTGATCTAAATTATTTGGATGATTTTTAAAATCCATAAAAATCCATCCATTTAAATTTGTTGAACCATCAAAACTTTTTGTTAAGTATTTATTGTTGTTGTTTGATTGAACAACAGGATAATGAATAGAAGTATTATTGATTGATAACCAACCAACTGTATCTTTATTTATTTTCTTTAATTCACTTAGTGCTTTTGAATAGTTTTTAAAATATGCACTTGTTTTTTTAGGCTTTTCTGTTTTTATATCATTAACTGGTTCTTGTTTTTTATCTTTATTTTTATTTGCTTCTTGTTCAACATTATTAATGATTTCTTTTATTTCATCATTAGTATGCATTATTTCATTTGTTTTATTTTGATTTATGAAATATAAAAGTATAAAGATAGAACTTGTTATAAAGATAATAGCTAAAAGATTTGTTTTAAGAAAATTTAAATTTAATTCTTTAAATAGATTCTTTTTAATATATTTATCTTCATATATAATTTTAAGTTTTATTTTATTCTTCTTTAGAAGTCTTTTGTTTCTGTTTTTAATAGATGAGAATGTTTTTAATATTTTTTTAATGTTATTGTCATTTTCATATATTGTAATTATGATATGTCTTTTTTGATATTTAGCAAGTAATTGTAATAATTTATTTAATTGTTTTGCTTCAAAATATTTTATATCAACTGTTTTTAAAGATCTATTTATCTTTAAAAAATATTCTATATTATCGAAGTCATCCTCAGAACTATTTCTTGTTATTGTTAAGTTTTTAGCATAATAGATATCTGATTGAGAAAATATTTCATTAGATTCATATAAATAACTACCACGGAATTCTTGTTTTCTAGTTATTATATTTATTTTTCTAGATAGATTTAATCTATCAAATGTTTCAAAACTAACATCATAACAATTTATTGTTTTTATGTTTTTATTTGTTAATAGAAATTTAAAAACATCTGTATCTATTTTTTTGTTTTCATTTATATAAATATAATTGATTGTTGAAATATTATTAATAAGTTTAAAGGCTAGGGGACTTATATTAACTTTATCGATGAAAACTTTAGTTAGATTATCTTTTAATATTTTATTTTTTACAAAGTTATAAATAAAATTATAGTTTTCACTTATAAATGAATCACTAAGTACTAATTCACTTAAATCTAAGACGTTGGTCCTAGAGTATTCTGCAATTTTATATTCTGAATAATCAAAAAATTGAATGTATTCATCATTGAATCTAATTAATGTTTTCATAGCCCACTTCCTATTATCTTCTAATAATATATCATATTTATTTGCTTGTTGTAAATAGCAATAAATTTTATTGAAATTGAATATATTGTCAAAAAGTGTAAATAATAATAATATGGTTGACAATTTATGACATTTTTTATATAATTTACTTAATGATAGGAGGATGTTTTATGAAGAAAGGATTAAAAAAATTATCAGGTTTAATATTAACACTAGTATTAGTATTAACAAGTTTTGTAAATGTATTGGCATATGATGATACAAATGTAGAGTTAAGAAGTGAAATAAACTTAAATTATTTATTTAGCGCTGCAAAACCATATATTTCTTTAGTAGGAGAATTAAAGAATGATAACGCTAAATTATATCAACAAGTTATTGAAGTATCAAAAACAGAATTTGATACTATCAATAATAGATTAAAAGATTTAGAGAATTATAAAAATAGTATTCCTGGAGGAATAGAAGCTGCTACTGATGAACAAAAAGCAGAAATTAATAGATTATCAGATTTAGTAACACAAGCTTATCCAGCATTTGATGATACAAAATGGAGTGAAGTATCATTAACTGAAAAGACAGATACTGAATATAGATATGGAATACAACCTCCAACTAAATATGATTATTTTGTTGTTTGGGCTAAAGTAGAATTAAATGGTAAAAAATATTATCAAAGAGATATTGATTGTATTACTACAGTAGCTAAGCCACCTTGTTCAACTATTAATGGTAAATTCTATGATAAAGAAGGTAAAGAAACAACAGAAGAAAACTATAATAAAATATGTAAACCTGTATGTGAAGTAGTAGATGGTAAATATTATAATGACAAAGGTATTGAAGTAGATGAAGCTACTTACAAGAAAGCTTGTTTACCAATATGTACTATTGAAGGTGGAAAATATTACGATAATAATGGTAACGAAGTAAGCAAAGCACAATATGAAAAAATGTGTTCAAATCCAAAAACAGGTAACCAAATGTATTATGCATATGGTATTACTACAATTGGAGTAGCATTTGTACTTTACATGTTTACAAGAAAAGTAAGAAAATTTAGTAGATAAAAATCACTTTTGTGATTTTTTTTCTTTTAAGATTACGCAATTAATGGTATAATTAATATGGTGATTATATGTTCACATACGATGATATTAATATTAATTATGTAAGATATGGAAAAAAAACAGGTAAGACTTTAGTTTTTTTACACGGATGGGGTCAAAATATAGAAATGATGAAATCTGTCGCAGATCCATTTAGTGAGAGTAATGATATTGTTATAATTGATTTACCAGGACATGGTGATAGTGATGAACCTAAAAGAGTATATACTGTATATGATTTTGTTGATTGTGTACATAGTTTATTAGAATCATTAAAAATAACTAAGCCTATACTAATTGGTCATTCTTTTGGAGGTAAAACAAGTTTACTTTATGCATCTATTTATGATGTTGAAAAATTAGTTTTATTTGCTCCATCTTATAAACGTGAAATAGAAAAGATTTCTTTGAAAACTAAGTTATTAAAAAGTGCGAAAAAAGTACCTGGATTAAATAAATTAGAAGACTTTGCTAAAAAACATATTGGATCAACTGATTATAGAAATGCTAGTCCAATTATGAGACAAATTTTAGTTGAAAGTGTTAATTTTGATATAAGAGATCAAGTTACTAAAATTAAATGTCCAACATTACTTATATGGGGTACTAATGATCAAGCTGTTGATGTAAGTGGTGCTTATGAATTAGAAAGTTTAATTAAGGATGCTGGGGTAGTAATTTATGATAATTGTACTCATTATGCTTATTTAGAAAGACTTGGACAAACTATAAATGTCTTAAGAAGTTTTATAGGTTAGGAGAGATTTTATGTTAATTAAGTTTTTAATTTCATTGTTAGTAATTGTTCCATATGTATTTTTTAAATCAAAAAAATCATTACATATGCTTCAACAAAACTGGTATAATGAAGGAAATCGTTATTTAAAATGGATTAAAAATAATTTAAAAATCGTATTTTGTACAGTAGATTCATTATTTATAATTTTTTCTATAGGACTTATATGCAATTATAAAATATTGATGACTGTTGTAGTAGTTTTCTATACTTTATGTGCATTAGTATATTTAAATAATTCTAAGAAACAAAAAGTAGTAAAACCATTAGTGTTTACAAAAAGAGTAAAAAGATTATTGTTTACAACATATCTTTTATATATCTTATGTATTTTAATTTGTAGCTTATTATTCAAAGAAAAAAATATAACATTATATTATTTGCTAGTAGGTTTACTAATATATTTAAATTACTTTGTTGTATTTGTGGCTAATATAGTAAATAGACCTGTTGAAAAGTTTATTAATTATAGATTTAAAAGAAAAGCTCTAAACAAATTAAAAAGTATGTCAAATATGAAAGTTATAGGTATTACTGGTAGTTATGGAAAAACTAGTAGTAAAAATATTTTGAATGATGTTTTAAATATTAAATATAATTCTTTCGCAACTCCTAAGAATTTTAATACACCTTTAGGTTTAATTATTTCAATTAATAATTATTTAGATAAATTTAATGATTTATTTATTGCTGAAATGGGTGCATTTAAACGTGGAGAAATAAAAGAGTTATGTGATTTAGTGAAACCAACATATGGAATTCTTACTAAAATAGGAGTAGCACATTTAGAAAGTTTTGGATCACAAGAAAATATACAAAAAGGTAAATTTGAACTTATAGAATCATTACCAAGTGATGGTATAGGAGTATTAAATTTTGATGATCCATTGCAAGTTTCTTATAATTTAAAAAATGATTGTAAGATAGTTACAGTTGGTATTGATAATAAAGATGTAGACTTTAGAGCTACTAATATAAAATTAACAAGTGAAGGAACATCTTTTGATTTAGTTTTAAAAGGATCAACAAAAAAGACTAAATTTGAAACTAAATTATTAGGTAAAGCTAACATATATAATATTCTTGCAGCTATAGCGCTTGGTTATAATTTAGGAATTGATTTAGATAAGCTTAAATTAGCTGTTAAGAAAGTAAAACCAGTTGAACACAGGTTAGAACTTAAAAAAATGGGCACAATAAATATAATTGATGATGCTTATAATGCTAATCCTGATGGTACTAAAATGGCTTTAGATGTTTTATATCAAATGCCTGGTAAAAAAATAGTTATTTCTTCTGGTATGATTGAATTAGGAGAAGAATCCGATAGACTTAATAAAGAACTTGGTGAATATATGAAAGATTGCGATGAAGTTATTTTATTAGGTAAAACAATGTCAAAACCTGTTTATGAAGGTTTAATGAATGTTAATTATAAAAAAGAAAATATTCATATGCTTGATAATATAGAACAAGCAATAAAATTGATAAATAAAGAGAATGGTGCTTATGTATTAATACAAAGTGACCTTCCAGATATTTTTAGTTAAAGTAGGTGTAAATATGAAAATAAAAGTTGGTGTAATTTTTGGAGGAAGTTCAGTAGAACATGAAATTAGTATAATAACAGCTGTACAAGCTATGAGTTATATGAATAAAGATAAATATGAAATAGTTCCTATTTATATAACAAAAAATAGAACTTGGTATACTGGAAAAATGTTAACAGATATGGAAAGTTTTAAAGATATGGATTTAATTAAACGTTATTGTAAACCAGTAACATTAGTTAATATAGATGGAACTTTTGCTCTTCAAGCTACAAAAGGATTATTTAGAAAAGTGGTTAATACAATAGATATTGCTTTCCCAATAGTTCATGGTAAGGGAGTAGAAGATGGATCATTACAAGGGTATATTGAAAGTGTAGGAGTACCTTCTGTTGGACCATCTATACTAGGTGCTGCTGTAGGTCAAGATAAAGTTGTTATGAAACAAATTTTAGATTCTCATGGAATAGCAAATCCAGCATATACATGGTTCTATGATTCTGAATATATGGAAGATGAAAATAAAGTTATAAAAGAAATAGAAAAATTAAAATATCCAGTTATTGTTAAACCTGCACGTTTAGGTAGTAGTATAGGTATTAAAATAGCAAATAATAGAGATGAACTTATAGTTTCTATTGAAGATGCTATTAAATATGATGACAAGATATTAGTAGAAGAAGTAATTAAAGATTTAAAAGAAGTAAACTGTGCTGTTGTTGGTAATAATACATACCAAGAAACAAGTTTAATAGCTTTAATGAAAACAAAAAATGACTTTTTAACATTTGAAGATAAATACTTAAGTGGTGGAGGTAAGAAAGGTATCAAAGGTAAAGGTGTTAAAGGAGCAAGTGGAAATATGTCTACTAGCGAATTTGATATACCTGCAAAATTACCAAAATCAGTAGAAGAAGAAGTAAAAAAATTATCTATAGATACATTTAAAGCACTTAATTTAAGTGGTGTAGCTCGTATAGATTTCCTAGTTGATGGTAAAAAGAATAAAGTATATGTAAATGAACCAAATACAATTCCAGGAAGTTTATCATTCTACTTATTTAAACCAGCAGGGAAAGATTATACTACATTATTAGATGAAATGATTACAACAGCTATTAAGGATTATAAAAATAATAGTAAAAAAATAACTTCATTTGAATCTAATATTTTAAGTACTTATAATGGTTCTAAAGGTGTTAAAGGGAAAATATAATTAGTGTGAATATTTCTAGCTAGAGAGGGTTAATATGGAAAAGAATATAAAAAAAATCTTATATTTAACATGCTTATCTAGTCTATTAATAACAGGTTGTAAAAAGAAGCACGTTGAAAAACAAACAAAAGTAGTAAAACAAACCATGAAAACATATTCAGATATAAATGAAACAGTAAAAAACATAATGCTTGATTATGTTGATCAGTGTGGGAATATTTATTCATATAATGATTTTGCAGTAGATAAATTTTATGATGTAGATTATCTATATAAAAAAGATAATAAATATATTTATGATTATCATTTAGATAATGTTCCTGGTTACGAACATATTAAAAATGATGATATATATATGTATGTTATTAAAGTAGAAATCGATGATGTTTATGTTCCAGTAGCTGGTGTAGTTAATATTGATAATAATTATTATGATGTATTTATTAATACTTATGAACATATTGATCATAATGAAGAAAAAGATTATGTCAGAATTCAATATATAGATGAAGATGTTATAAATGATTTGGAAGAGGCTTCTTTAAATAAACAATCAAAAACAATTGTAAAGAAAAAAACCTATTAAGGTTTTTTTTAATTTCTATCCCAAGCTCTTGCTCCAATTATAATAACTAATAAAATAAATAGTACTAAAATTACAGCTGCGCCATATCCGGTACCATATCCAGCACCACCACATGGATTTCCACAACCATAACCTTGGTATCCACCATAATAATACATGAAAATCCCTCCTATTCTTTCTAATATATTCTACTCACAAACTTGTATTTTGTTACATTAGTAATTGTGAAAAAAATGATTATATGATAGAATTATAATAGGTGATAGCATGATGAAGTTAAATAAAGCATTAAGATATTCAGATAAAGTTTTATTAATAAGTACAGCTTTATTATTTGTGTTTGGTCTTTTAAATATTGTTTCGGCTTCATCACAAACAGCTGTTATAAAGTATAATTCTACTTTATATAGTTACTTTTATAGACAATTAATAACAATAGTTTTAGGAGTAGTATTAGGAATATTTATAATTAAGACTCCCACAAAATCTTATTCATTTTTTGGCGTAGTATTTTATTTATTAATTCTTATGTTATCGTTAATGGTTTCTTTTTCAAGTTTAGGGGCCACTTATTCAGGAAATAATAACTGGATTAATATTAAGGGATTTACTTTTCAACCAAGTGAATTTGCGAAATTAGCAATGATTGTTTGTGTTTCAGTATTAATAGATAAATACTATACAGCGCTTTTATCTAATAAAGTAAGTGATAATGAAAAAGTAACAATAACTGTTAAAATATTATTCGCTGGGGCATTATTTCCACTAATAATTCTATTACAAAGAGATTTAGGAACAATGATTATTATTACTACAATATTTGTTGGATTATTCTTAACAAGTCCAATACCAATGCATTTAAAGATGAGAGCAGGAATGGTATGTGGAATTCTAGCTCTATTTGCTTTTTTCTTTTATTCGTCAAAAGGATCTGTTTTATCAAATGCTCAATCAAGTCGTTTAGATTTCTTTAATCCATGTGAAAAATATGAAGCAGGTGGATATCAAATATGTAATGGATTTATTGCGATAAATTCAGGTGGACTTCTTGGTAATGGAATAGGTAAAAGTAAACAAATATCATATATACCAGAGTCACATACCGATTCAGTATTTGCTATTATCGCAGAACAATATGGATTAATTGTTACAACATTGATATTTATTATATTTATTATAATTTTAAAAAGTATTTTAAATATTGCGACAAGTTCTAAAACAATTAGAGGTAGGTATTTATGCTTAGGAGTTGCAATATATATATTCTTACATATTTTAATTAATTTAGGTGGACTATTTGGTATTATGCCATTAACAGGAGTACCATTACCATTCTTATCATATGGTGGTTCATTTACTATTACTTTAATATGTTCATTAGCTGTTGTTCAAAGAGTAGCAATAGAAAATGCCATAAAAAAATAAGTATTATTATAATACTTTTTTTATTGCTATATATTGATGATATGTAACAATTAATATACTAATGCTTGTAGAGATAATAAGACCCCATAATCCTATTTTAAGTAATGAAAATAGAAACAAAAAACTTGTTCTAAAAATCATTCCTATTATAGTACCATTCATAGCTTCTTTTGCTTTTCCTATAGCTTGTAGACTACTTGTTAATGGGGTTTGTATATATAAAACTAAACATATAGGCGCTAGAAATCTTAAATATGTAATTCCTTTAGTAGTATTATATAAAAAATTCAAGCAAAATGCAGGATTTATTTCTACAAAAATAGTAATGGGTATTCCTATTATTAGTGATAAAAAGATGGCTTGTTTAATTTTATTTTTCGCATAAAGTATTTTATTAGAAGAATAAGCTTTACTTATAACTGGTATTAGTGCTTGTGATATAGCCATTGTGAAAAAAGAAGGTATAAGTAAAAGAGGTAAAACAAGTCCACTGATAATACCATATTCATTTATTATATATGAATTTTTATAACCAACACTGAGCAATACTGTTGTTAGAATGATTGGTTCTAAAAAGTATCCTATATTACCAATTAGTTTACTAATAATGGTAGGAACACTTATATCAAGAACACTTTTTATTGCTTGTTTTTTTGGAATAAAATCTTTTTTAGATATTTTTTTGTTAGGAAGTAAAATTATTAAAATTATAATTGATGATAATTCAGATATTATACTTATTAAAACTAAGAATGCGGTTGCAAATTCAATCCCAAGTTTTATAAAAAAAGGTAAACCGATAACTATTAATAATAATCTAATAAGATCTTCTATAATTAAAGTAGTAACATGAGGAATCATTTTTTGTTTACCAAAATAATATCCTCTTAATATGGAGGAAATTGTAACAAAAGGTAATACAAAAGCTATTCCTATAATAGCAAGATAGGTTTTAGGTTCATGTAATAGTTTGTTGGAAATAAAAGGTGCGATTAAAAATATTATAATCATAAGTAATATATTAATTAAAATTGAAATAGGAATAACTGATAAAACAATATTTTTGTTATTATGTTTATCCTCAGAAACAAGTTTTGAAATAGCTATAGGAAATCCTAATGAAGCTATAGAAATAAGCAACATATAAGTAGGCATAATAAGCATATAAACTCCAATTCCTTTAGTTGTTAAAATTCTTGTTGTTATTATTTTAATAAGCATACCTAATACTTTAGTTATTAATCCACCAATTATTAGAATAATACTAGAAAAAATAAAAGAGTTTTTTTTCATATATTTCCTCCAATGACTTTAAAAAATAAGTTTTTTAATATATAATATATATATGATACTTTGAGGTATTTTATTAGGAGGAATTTTATGGAGATAGAATTTGAATCATTAGAAGAACTTTATAAAAGAATAAGACCTGCACTTCATTGTAAAGTACTTGAAATGAGAAGAGAAGGATATATTTATATTAAAGAAGAAGATATCTGGAATTTTTTCAAAGAAAAGAAATGGGTAAATTCTAAAGATTTATCACTTTATCAAATGGTTAGTGATGTTTTAAATGTCGATAATATTCTTGTTGATAAATACTTGAAAGAAAAACTAAATATGCGAAATAGAGTAATCTATTTTGAAGGGAAAGGTGAAGAAAATGATTAAACAAAAAAAAGAAAGTAAAAGTGTGTTGGTTGAGTATGATGAAATTTTTGAAGGGCTTAAAATAGCAAGCAGAAAGAAGAATGATGAAATAACATCACTTCTATACAATTTATTTATTGATTTAGATCAACCAGATGTTGTTATAAACGATAAAAAATATGTTGGTCTTAAATCAGAATCAAGAATTATTAAATTCTTAACTAAGGAATTAGTAAGTATTGATAGAGTTAAAGATGCATATGTTAGAGCTTGTTATGAATTCAATCATGAAATGAAAGGTGTTTTATTTAAATATCTTTCAACTATGACTAGTAATGCAATGATGGGTAAAGATAATTCATATATTCAAGAAGAAATAAAAAATGATGAAGAAGTTTATAATTACATAATGAAATATACAACTTATAATGATTATATTGCTCATAAGAAAAAGAATTTAGAAAAAATAAAAAAACTTGAAAAATAAGAAGGTGTATTATGAAAAAGGAAGGAAATTTAGGTTCTAAGTTTGATGAATTTATTAAAATAGTAAAAACATATATAACAAAAAAAGAAGATATAGAACTTATAAAAAAAGCTTATGTATTTGCTAAAAATCAACATTTTGGAATAAAGAGAATGACTGGTGAACCTTATATTGACCATCCTTTAAGTGTAGCCTTAATATTAACTGAAATAGATGCTGATACTGCAACTTTATGTGCAGGACTTTTACATGATGTTTTAGAAGATACAGATGTATCAAAAGAAACATTAATTAGTGAATTTACAGAAGAAATCGCTAATTTAGTAGATGGAGTTACTAAAATTAACAGATTAAATTTTGATGGTAACTTAGAATCTAGTGCTATGGTAGCGACTCAAAGAAAAATACTTGTTGGTTTATGTGAAGATGTTAGAGTTATTATTATTAAATTAGCTGACAGACTTCATAATATGAGAACTCTTTGGGTTCATACAGAAGCAAAGCAAAAAGAAAAAGCCAAAGAAACATTAGAAATTTTGACTCCAATAGCTCATAGACTTGGAATGAATAAAATCAAAAGTGAATTAGAAGATTTATCACTAAGATATTTAAAACCAAAAGAGTATTATGCTATTGTAGAACAACTTAATCAATCAAAAGTAGAACGTGATAATGCTGTTGAAGAAATGAAAAATAGTGTATCAAAACTACTTAAAGATAACAAAATTAAATTTGAAATAA
Source organism: uncultured Bacillota bacterium (assembly GCA_946626905.1). Classification (GTDB taxonomy): domain Bacteria; phylum Bacillota_I; class Bacilli_A; order RF39; family UBA660; genus OMSK01. Next base: position 49,112 of record CAMOVA010000002.1, read on the forward strand.
AAGGAAGAGCAAAAAGTATTTATAGTATATATAAGAAACTAGAAAAAGGACGTCGTTTTAGTGATATATATGACCTGTTAGCTCTTCGTGTATTAGTAAATACAGAACAAGAATGTTATAAAACATTAGGTATTATCCATTCTAAATATCGTCCTATTCCAAAACGTTTTAAAGATTATATTTCTATGCCAAAAGATAATATGTATCAGTCTTTACATACAACAGTTTTTGGAGATTTTGGATATTTATTTGAAATTCAAATTAGAACATATGATATGGATGAAGTGGCCGAAAGAGGTATCGCATCACACTGGGCATATAAAGAAAACAGCGGAGATGGTAAAAGTTTAATGAAAAATAGCATGGAAAAGAAACTACAATTTTTCCGTTCTATTATTGAATTAAACACTGATGAAGAAAAAGATGAAGATTTCATAAACTCTGTAAAAGAAGATATATTTAATGAAACAATATATGTCTTTACACCAAGTGGAGATGTTATAGAACTTCCAAATGGTGCTACTCCTATAGATTTCGCCTATAAAGTGCATACTAAAATAGGTGATAAAATGGTTGGAGCAATTGTTAATAATAATATAGTTTCACTAGATTATGAATTAAAGAATAATGATATTGTAAAAATAAATACTAATCAAAATTCTTTTGGACCTAGTAGAGAGTGGTTAAATATTGCTCATACAAATCATGCTAAAAATAAGATTAAGAATTTCTTTAATAAAATAGAAAAGAATAGTAATTTAAAATTGGGTGAAGAGCTATTAGAAAAAGAACTTAGAAAAAGAAAAATTCCTAATAATGAATTCTTATCTAATGAAAATATTGCAAAACTTTTAGAAATTTATAAATTTAAAGAATTTAATGATTTATTAGTTAGTATAGGTAATAACAATTTACAAGTAGGTGCGGTTATTAATTCTATACTTGAAGAAAATAGAGAAACTAAAGAAGAAATTATACTTAGAAATAAGGTAAACGCAGTTGTAGAAAAAGCTCATATAAAAAATGATATTTTAGTTGAGGGTGTAGATGACATAAAAGTTAATTTAGCGTTTTGTTGTAATCCAGTACCAGAAGATAGAATTGTTGGATATATAACAAAAGGTTCTGGAATAACTGTTCATAGAGCAATGTGTCCTAATGTTAAAGAATTAGAAGAAAGAACTATTGATGTTAAGTGGAATAAACAGCCTGATAAAAAATATCCAACTAATATAATAATACATGCTTTAAAATCAGAAGATTTATTATTAAAGATAATTGCTAAAACTACTAAAAGTAATGTTAGTGTTAAAAGTATAAATACATATGCAAATGCAGAAGATAATGTATATGAAATTACAGTTTTAGTAGAAACAAAAACTGATTTAGTAAAATTTATGAATGATTTAAGACAAATGAAGAATATTATAGATGTAGAGAGATTGATAAAATGAGAATATTGGTTCAAAGAAGTAAAAAATCAAATGTAACAGTAGATGGAAAAATAGTTGGTAGTATTTCAAATGGATTAGTATTACTTGTAGGATTTAAAGAAAATGATACTATAGAGGATATTAATTATTTAGTGAAAAAAGTGATTAATTTACGTATATTTGATGATGAAAATGGTGTTATGAATAATTCAATACTACAAAATGGTGGAGATATTCTTAGCATTTCACAATTCACATTGTATGCAGATACCAATAAAGGAAATAGACCTAGTTATATAAATGCTATGAAAAATACTGAAGCAACTAAAATGTATGATTTATTTAATGAAGAATTAAATAAATATGTTCATGTAGAAACAGGAGTATTTGGAGCGGATATGCAAGTTAATATTGTTAATGATGGACCAATAACAATACTATTAGAAAGTAGGGATAAAAATGAAAAATAGATTGAATTACAAATTAGTAAATATAGCTATTGTTTCACTTATTGTTTATTTGTTATATAGTACTGGTAATTTATGGATAGGTATTATCAATAAAACATTTCAAATAGTTTCTCCATTTTTAGTAGCGTTTGCTATAGCATATGCTTTATATCCTTTTTTAAAGTATTTAACTGACAATAAAGTTCCTAAGAGTATAGCAATCGCAATTATTGTAATTCTACTTTTAGCGCTTATTGCTTTTGTAGTATTCTTAATAGTTCCATTATTATTTAATCAAACAGTTAATTTATTAACATCATCAATCTCATTTGTAAAAGATATTTCTAACCAATATGACTACAATTTAGGACCTGTTCAAGATTATTTAACAAATGGTCTTAACGATGTGGTTATGAATGTTGGTAAATATATTTCTCATGGAGCAATTAATTTAATAAATGTATCATTAAGTGTAATTACAAAAGTATTCTTATGTCTTACAGCTGCTATATATTTCCTAATTGATATGGAAAGTATAAGAACTGAAATTAAAAAATATTTAAGAACAAAAAGCGATAGAACTTATAATTATGTAAAAACATTAGATCATGAAATGAAGAAGTATTTAACAGGTTTTATAAGAATAATGTTTATATCATTATTTGAATATTCAATTGCTTATACAATAATAGGACATCCAAATGCATTGCTTTTAGGATTCCTTGCTATGATAATGCAATTAATTCCATACTTTGGTGGTATCATGACAAATATAGTTGCGGCTATAACAGCATTTGTTGTATCACCAGCACTATTTATAAGAACTGTTATTACATTCTGTATCTTATCTATTGTAGATGGAAATTTAATTGGCCCACTTGTTTATGGTAAAACAAATAATGTAAAACCAGTTGTTGTTATTATATCTATAACAGCAGGTGGAATATTATTTGGAATAAAAGGAATTGTTGTTTCATTCCCAATCGCATTAATATTAATCGCAACATTTAAATTTTATAAAACAGATATTAATAATAAATTAGTTGATATGAAAAAATAACTTTACTTATGTAAAGTTTTTTTTATTAGTCACTTTCCTAACTTAAATGCATATCTTAAAGTGAGGAGTGATAATATGGCATTTAAAGAAATAGTAACGAAAGCAGTTATTGGTAAAGGGAAAAAACATTTTAAAAACAGTTATACATTAACAACAGAAATCAAGCCTACAACTGTTTTAGGAGCCTGGGTAATTAATCATAAATTTAAAGGATATAAATCAGGTGATAAAATAGGTGTAGATGGATCATATGATGTTAATATTTGGTATTCATATGAAGGAGATAGTAAAACTGCCGTAGTTAATAAAAAGATAGAGTATAAAGATGAATTTAATTTAAAGGTAAAAGATAATAATGAGGTTAATGAAGATAGTGAAATTATTGTAAGAAGTTTAAGTCAACCAAATTGTGTAAAAGTTAATATAGATGACAACAATAATATAAATTTTGATATTGAAAAAGAATTAGGTGTTGAAATAGTGGGGGAAAAGAAAATAAAAATAGCTATAGAAGATGATGAAGAACCTTGGGATTTACTTGATGATGATATTACAGAAGATGATTTAAAAGAAATTGATGAAGAAGTAAATACTGATTATATAAAAGACGATAAATAGTCTTTTTCTTTTTAGTGTCAATAAAAAAAGGTTGACACATATAATTAGGTATGTTATAATTCTAAACAGGAGGAAATATTATGGCAGTTAAATTAAGATTAAAAAGAATGGGAAAGAAAAAAAGTCCATTTTACCGTATCGTAGTTGCTGATTCAAGAAGCCCAAGAGATGGTAAGGCAATCGAAGAAATTGGATATTATGATCCAACTAAGAATCCAGCAGATATAAAAGTTAGTTCAGAATTAGCTATTAAATGGTTAAAAAATGGTGCAGAACCAACTGATACAGTAAGAAGTATTTTAAGTAAACAAGGTATCATGAAACAATACCATGAAGAAAAAATGACTAAAAAAGAAGGTAAATAATATGGATTTAGTTGCAGTAACAGAATTTTTAGTAAAAAGTGTTGTTAAAAATCCAGATCTTGTTTCAGTTAAGCAATATGATGATGAAGATAAAATATCTATTGAGGTATTAGCTTCTTCTGATGATATGGCATATTTAATTGGTAAACAAGGTAGTATTGCAAGTGCTATTAGAACAATTGTAATAGCAGCATCTTGTAATAGTGAAAACAGAAAAAAAATTAATATAACATTTGATTCATTTTAATATGAATCTTTTTTTTTGCATATATTTAATTGGGGGTAGTATGTTTTTAAAATTTATTAAGTATTTATTTAAAGATTTTTATTTATTTACGGCAGCTTATTCTAATAATGTTTTTCCTGATCCGTTAACTAAAGAAGAGGAAGAAAAATATGTGAAGTTATCTCAAGTGGGTGACAAAGAAGCAAGAGCAAAACTAATAGAACATAATTTAAGATTAGTTGCGCATATAGTAAAAAAATATGATCACAAACGTGAAGATGTTGATGATTTAATTTCTATTGGCACAATAGGTCTTATTAAAGGTGTAGATAGTTATAAAGACTTACACGGTACAAGAATTACTACTTATTGTGCAAGGTGTATTGAAAATGAAATATTAATGTATTTTAGAGCAGATAAAAAGAATAATAAAAATATAAGTTTAAATGAACAAATAGGTTATGATAAAGATGGTAATGAAATTACTTTAATGGATATATTAAAAACTTCAAAGCCTGATTTTGCTTTAGATATTCATAAACAAAACAACATAAATTTAATAAAAAAATATTTTAATGTTTTAAATAATCGTGAAAAAGAAATAATAATTAAAAGATATGGTTTAAATAATGAAAAAGAATTAACTCAAAAAGAAATTGCTGCATCACTAAATATTTCTAGAAGTTATGTTTCAAGAATAGAAAAAAGAGCGCTTACTAAGATGTTAAGGGAATTTATAGTTAATAAAAATGATTAATAAATCTACTTTTGTCGTATTTATTTAATTACTTAAAATAATGTGTTATTAATATAATGAGGTGATTAATATAGATGCTATATTTGAGTTTAGAAAAGGTATATTATTTATCCGGCTACTTGGTTCAATAACAAAAGAAACAGTTAATAAGTATTTAGAAAATGTTACTTTATTTATATGTAATAATCATATTAAAAATATTACTCTTAACTTTAATAGAGTAGAAAAAATTGATGATATAGGAATTAGTTTGATTAATCAGACATATGAAATAGTATCTTCTTATAATGGTACTATTTATGTAACAGGATTAAATGATATATCAAATAAGATATCTAGAAATATTAATTTAATTAATAATGAGCTAGAAGCATTTAATAAAGTATAGGAGGAATATGACAGAAGAAGAAATAGATAAATATAGTAATCTTATATATTCTATTACTAAATATTTTGATGGATATAAGTATAAAGAAGATTTATATCAAGAAGGAATAATAGGTCTTTTAGAAGCTAAGAAAAGATATAAGAAAGAATATAATGTTAAGTTTTCTACCTTTGCTTTCAAATATATATATGGAGAAATGAGTAAAACGGTAAGAGAAGATAAGAATATAAAATTAGGTAGAAATGTTATTAAACTTAAATTATCAATAGAAAAAGCAAGAGATTATTTAAGACAAAGATTATATAGAGAACCTACAAAAGAAGAAATTGCAGATATGTTAAATGTTGATAGTTCAATCATTGATGAAGCAATTAATATGATAAGTAATACAACTAGTATGGATAAAACAGTAACTAGTGATAATAAGGAATTAACATATTATGATGTTTTAGATAATGGTAATATGGATTTAAATACTTTAGTAGCATTAAAAGAAGAACTATTAAAACTAAATGAAAAAGAAAGAGAAATTTTAATGCAAAGGTATAATATGAATTATACTCAAGAACAAGTAGCTAAAAACCTTGGTTTAACTCAAGTTAATGTATCAAGAGAAGAGAAAAAAATAAAACAGAAAATAAAAAATAATTTAATTGCCTAGAAAATGTCAAATAGACATTTTTTTATTTGATATATTGTAATTTGTTTGATATTATATAATTAGGTGATAGTATGAATAAAAAAGGATTTACGCTTATAGAATTAATGGCAGTATTAATTATAATATCTATAGTTGCTGTAATAACTGTAACAACAGTAACTTCAGTATTACAAAATTATTCAGATAGTATTTATAATAAGCAATTAGCAAGTATTAAATCAGCCGCAAAAGTATGGATTTCAGAGAATGCTTTATTAGCGCCAACTGGAACAACTGGAACATGTAATTATAAATCTACATGTCCTGAAGAATATAATTCTATTACTGTAAAATTAAAAGATTTACAAGATGAAGGATATATAGATAAAGAATTAAAAAACAGTCAAACAAAAGAATTGTTTGATGGCAATAAGATAAAAGTAACAATAACTAAAAATAATCAAAAACTTGTATATGATTTAGTTGTGGAGGAATAATATGAATAAAAAGGGTTTTACATTAGTTGAACTTTTAGCAGTTCTAATAATACTATCTTTATTAGCGGTAATATCAGTAACAGCAGTTTCAAAATCATTAAATCAATATAGAGATAGATTATATAACACTCAAAAAGAAAATATAAAATCAGCAGCACGTATGTGGGCTACTGATCATAAAGAACTTTTACCAATCGATGATCCAAGTTCTTCAAATACAGTATGCGTTTATCCAAATACTTGTCCACAAAAATATTCAGTATTAGCTATAGATTTGGCTAAATTACAAGATGAAGGATATATAGATAAAAACTTAAAGAATGTAAAAAACAAAGAATCTTTAGATAATGCAATTGTTAAAATTGCTAAAATAGAAGGTTCTAAACAATATGATTATCAATTAATAGTAAAAAAAGAAGTTGTTTATAATGCAGGAGATGTTATTACTGTTAATGTTAATTCGACTTCTAAACGTGAGTTTGTAGTTTTAGAACCATCAACAAGTATTGAAGGAACAGTAAGAGCAATATTAAAAGCAAATTATAGTACAAATAAACAATGGTGTTCTAAAACTAACTGTGATACATTTGATTTAGATAATTTACCAAATAACTGGGATTACGTAAAGTCAGTGTCAACACTTTCATATAAAGATGTAGAAACTGCTAAAATTAATGGTTCTATTAATACAGTTTATGGTACGGCTCCAGCATATTGGACTATTTTTGGTAATACTGGTAGTTTCTGGATATCTGGTTATATGGATAATGTTTCTAATGGTAAGTCATTTGATTGTACTATTTCAATAACATGTACAAATTCAACTTGTACAGGTAAAGCTGGTCAAACATTAAAAGACAGATCTTCAACTAGTGGAGTTAGGCCAGTTATTGTAGTAAGTAAAGATAAAATTGAACAATAAGCAATACTATAAGTATTGCTTTTTTTTGATAATTTGATACAATATTTTTGGTGATTACAATGTTATATTCAAGTATAAAAAATGAAAAGATTAAAGAAATAAAGAAACTAAATCAAAAGAAATATCGTGATAAATCTAATTTATTTTTAATAGAGGGTGAACACTTAGTTTTAGAAGCTTATAAAACAGGTAATATTAAAGAATTGATTTTAGAACAAGATACAGTTTTGCCTCTTGATGTAGATACTATGTATGTTACTAATGACATTATCAATTATATTAGTGATACAATGTCCCCACAAAATATTATGGCTGTTTGTAATAAATTAGATGAAAAAGAAGATATAGGTAATAGAATTTTAATACTTGATGATATTAATGATCCAGGTAATTTAGGTACAATTATAAGAAGTGCGGTTGCTTTTAATGTTGATACGATAGTTTTGAGTAAAGATACTGTTGATTTATATAACCCAAAAGTATTACGTTCTACTCAAGGTATGTTATTTCATATAAATATTATAAGAAAAGATTTAAGTAGTTATATAAAAGAATTAAAGAAAAAAGGTTATCAACTTTTAAGTACAAATGTTGAATATGGAAAAAATGTAAATAGTATTTCAAAAAATGAAAAATGTGCTATAATAATGGGCAATGAAGCAAATGGTGTTAAAAGCGAATTAGCGCAGTTATGTGATGATTATTTATATATAGATATGAATGAAGATTGTGAAAGTTTAAATGTCGCAGTCGCAACTAGTATTATTTTATATGAAATGAATAAGTAGGTGTTTTATGGATTATATATTTGTTGGTAAAATAGTAAATACTCATGGTATAAAAGGTGAGTTAAGAATAAAATCTGATTTTAAATATAAAAAAGATATTTTTAAAACAGATTTAAATTTATATATTGGAGAAGAAAAAGTTTCAAAAAAAATAAAATCTTATCGTGTACATAAAGATTATGATATGGTTGTTTTTGATGATGTTTCTTCAATAAATGATGTATTAATTTATAAGGGTAAAAATGTTTATGTTAAAAGAGATGAATTAAACATAAATGGTGTATTAGATGAAGATTTAATAAATATGAATGTTTATTCTAATGGTATTTTTAAAGGTATATTAACAGATATATTAAGAAGTAAAGCTCATGATATTTTAGTTATTGAAAATGAAGGTAAAAAATATTTAGTTCCATATATAGATGAATTTGTTTCTAATATAGATTTAAAAGAAAAGAAAATAGATATAAAAGAAATAGAGGGATTATTTAATGAAGATTGATATATTAACTCTTTTTCCTGAAATGTTTGAAGGCTTTGTTAATACTTCAATAATTAAAAGAGCAATTGATAAAAAACTAATTGAAATAAATGTTCATAATATTAGAGATTATTCTCCTTTTAAAAATAAAAGGGTAGATGATTATCCATATGGTGGTGGAGAAGGAATGGTTCTTATGTGTGAGCCAGTAGTAAGCGCTATTGAAGATGTTAAAACAGAAGATTCATTAGTTATTCTTATGACTCCACAAGGAGAAAAATTTAATCAACAAAAAGCTTATGAATTAAAAGAAAAAAAACATATTATACTAGTTTGTGGTCATTATGAAGGATTTGATGAAAGAATTAGAAATTATGTTGATTTAGAATTAAGTATAGGTGATTATATTTTAACAGGTGGTGAATTACCATCTATGATAATTACAGATAGTATAACAAGATTAATAGATGGAGTTATTCTTCATGAATCAAGTTTAAATGAATCTTTTAATGATAATTTGCTTGATTATCCAGTCTATACAAAACCAAGTGATTTTAGAGGAGATAAAGTTCCTGAAGTATTACTTTCAGGTCACCATGAAAATATTAATAAATGGCGTAAAGAAGAAAGTATAAAAAGGACTAGAATTAGAAGACCTGATTTATTAAAGGATGATGATTAATATGCAGAAAACATATACAATTGTAAAAGAACAAGTAAACGGTGATAAGGTATATATTGATTACACTAAAATAAATGGGTATAAATTTAAACCTAAAAATAAAAGTAATTCTAAAATAAAAATTAATTCTTTAGTTATAATTAAACCATCATTTACAACAAAAGTATTAAAGAAAAAAGTTAAGAAAAAATTAGATTTTTATTTAAAGTATATGATATCATTGATAGATAATGAAACAGATTCTACACCAGGTGATTTAAATGAAGTTTTAGGTGAATTAAAACGTTATAGAGCAATTGTAGAATATAAATATAGTAAATATTTAGAAAAAAAATATATTGAATTATTATTAAAGAAAATTGATATATTAGAACATGAATTAAAAATGAAAATAATCATCATACAAGAAGAAATGATGTATGAAAAACAAGAAAATAATAAGTCAAAATAACTACAAATGTAGTTTTTTTGTTAAATGTTAAAAAAGTGTGCTATAATATTGGCGATTGGAGGGGTAACCATGTTGAAAATTTATAAGACTACTAAAGAAAAAAGAATAAAAAAGACTAAAAAAATAGTAGAAGAATGTTGGATAGAATTAACAAATCCAGATAATAGGGAAATAGATAGAGTAGTTAATACTACTGGAATTGATAAAGATTTAATTGTAAAAATGCTGGATGAAGAAGAAAGACCACGTATTGAAACAAGTGATAATGCAACATTAGTAGTAATAGATACTCCATACTTGGAATTTGTTAATAATAAATTTGAATTCTTAACTTATCCTTTAGGAATTATAATCGCAAGCAATTATTTGATAACAGTTTCTCCTAAAAAGGTAAATATTCTAAATGATTTTAAACATAATAAAGTTAAAAACTTTAGGACTTCTAAAAAAACTAGATTTTTAATTCAAATATTACTTAAAACAGCTAATGCTTATCAAAAAGCATTACAAGATGTTAATAAGAACATAAATATGAAAGAAGAAGTATTAAAAAAATCTACAAAAAATAGTGATTTAATTGATATGCTTGAAATAGAAAAAACCTTAGTATATTTCTTAACATCTTTAAAAGCTAATGATTTAGTGTTGGAAAAACTTAATAAAGGAATAGTAGTAGAATTATTTGAAGGAGATTCTGATTTATTAGAGGATGCAATAATTGAAAATAAACAGGCTATTGAGATGAGTGAAATATATAGAAATATCTTAAATTCAATAACTGAAACATATGCAACAATTGTATCTAATAATTTAAATAATGTCATGAAATTTTTAGCTGGTATTACAATTATTCTTTCATTACCTAATATTATAACTTCATATTTAGGTATGAATATTCCATTAATAGTAAATAAATTACCAAATCCAGAATTATGTGTTTTCTTATTCTGCGTGGTAATCTCGGTTATAGTAACAATTATATTAAAGAAAAAAGAAATGTTATAATGTGTAAAGTTAAAAGTACAATTTTAACTTTTTTTTAAATTTTATTTAATCGAAATAGTTATTATGCTATAATTAAAAGTGTCAGTAAGGGAGGAAAATAAATGACAAAATGGGTATACCTTTTTAAAGAAGGAAATGCAGATATGAGAAACTTACTTGGTGGAAAAGGAGCAAACTTAGCAGAAATGACTAATATTGGACTTCCTGTACCTCAAGGGTTCACAATTACTACAGAAGCATGTACAAAATATTATGAAGACGGAAGAGAAATAAATGATGAAATTCAAGGTCAAATAAATGAGTACATCGAAAAAATGGAAGAAATAACTGGAAAGAAATTTGGAGATAAAGAAAATCCACTTTTAGTTTCAGTAAGAAGTGGAGCTAGAGCATCTATGCCAGGTATGATGGATACTATTCTTAATTTAGGACTTAATGAAGAAGTAGTTAATGTAATAGCAGAAAAATCAAATAATCCAAGATGGGCATGGGATTGTTATAGAAGATTTATTCAAATGTATTCAGATGTTGTTATGGAAGTAGGAAAAAAATACTTTGAACAATTAATTGATGAAATGAAAGATAAAAAAGGTGTTAAACAAGATATTGAATTAGATGCAGATGATTTAAAAGAATTAGCACGTGAATTTAAAGAAGAATATAAAAATAAAATAGGAACTGATTTCCCAGATGATCCAAAAGAACAATTAATGGGAGCTATTAAAGCTGTATTTAGATCATGGGATAATCCAAGAGCTAATGTTTATAGAAGAGATAATGATATTCCTTATTCATGGGGAACTGCTGTAAATGTTCAATCAATGGCATTTGGTAACATGGGAGATGACTGTGGTACTGGTGTTGCATTTACACGTGATCCAGCTACTGGAGAAAAAGGATTATTTGGAGAATTCTTAACTAATGCTCAAGGTGAAGACGTTGTTGCTGGTGTTCGTACACCAATGCATATAACTGAAATGGAAGATAAATTCCCAGAAGCATTTAAGGAATTTAAAGAAGTTTGTAAAACTCTAGAAAATCATTATAGAGATATGCAAGATATGGAATTTACTGTAGAACATGGTAAACTTTATATGTTACAAACAAGAAATGGTAAAAGAACTGCCAAAGCTGCTTTAAAAATTGCATGTGATTTAGTTGATGAAGGAATGCGTAGTGAAGAAGAAGCAGTTTCAATGATAGATCCAAGAAACTTAGATACACTATTACATCCACAATTTGATACAGCTGCACTTAAAGCAACTGAACCACTTGGTAAAGGTTTAGGAGCAAGTCCAGGTGCTGCATGTGGAAAAGTTGTATTTACTGCTGAAGATGCTGCAACATGGGCAGAAAAAGGTGAAAAAGTTGTACTTGTTAGACTTGAAACTTCACCAGAAGATATTACAGGTATGAAAGCTGCTCAAGGTATCTTAACAGTTCGTGGTGGAATGACATCACATGCTGCAGTAGTAGCTCGTGGTATGGGTACTTGCTGTGTTTCAGGATGTGGAGATATTATTATGGATGAAGATAATAAACAATTTACATTAGCAGGAACTACTTTCCATGAAGGTGATTATATTTCAATAGATGGTTCAACAGGAAATATTTATGCCGGACAAATTAAGACTGTAGATGCTACAATAGCAGGAGAATTTGAAAGAGTTATGCAGTGGGCAGATAAATATAGAACATTAAAAGTAAGAACTAATGCTGATACTCCAGCAGATGCTAAGAAAGCTAGAGAACTAGGAGCAGAAGGTATTGGACTTTGTCGTACAGAACACATGTTCTTTGAAGAAGATAGAATTGCTGCATTTAGAGAAATGATTTGTTCTGATACAGTAGAAGAAAGGGAAGCTGCATTAGAAAAAATACTTCCTTATCAACAAAATGACTTTGAACAATTATATGAAGCATTAGAAGGTTGTCCAGTTACAATTAGATATTTGGACCCACCTTTACATGAATTTGTTCCAACTGAAGAAGCAGATATTAAAAAACTTGCTGATGCTCAAGGTAAGACAGTTGAACAAATTAAAAACATAATAGATTCATTACATGAATTTAATCCAATGATGGGACATAGAGGATGTAGACTTGCAGTTACATATCCTGAAATAGCTAAAATGCAAACTAAAGCAGTTATTAGAGCTGCAATAAATGTATCAAAGAAACATCCAGATTGGAATGTTGTACCAGAAATAATGATTCCACTTGTATGTGAAGTAAAAGAATTAAAATATGTTAAA
>CAMOVA010000003.1 GCA_946626905.1 uncultured Bacillota bacterium
TTAAAAATAAGAAAAGAACTAACCCTAAAGATATTCCTTGGGGATAGTTCTTTTTTCTTTAAATAATAAGTTGCTTTTTAAAAAAAAGGGGGTATAATAAAATTAGGTGATGTATATGGGTAAAGAAATAATAAGGGTTGGTACTTTTAATGTTGAGAATAGCAAAGTAAATAGAGCGGGAGGATTAAGACCGGATGGTTTAGATAATTCTGAATTATTAGCAAAAGAAATTCAAGGTTTTGATTTATTAGGTACTCAAGAATTGACTATGGGATTTGCTAATACTTTAAAATTGAAAATGGGTAAATACAAATTATATGGAGATTATAGATATGGGAAATTAACATCTAAGATACCATTATCAAATAAAATACCATCTAATGAAAATAACAATATAATTACAAATAAGAGTGTAATATTTAACAAAACAATAACACTACCTTGGATGTCAAAAAATATAAAAGATTTACCAGTTTCAATAACAAAGTTATCTATTTTACCATGTATTGCCACTATAGTTGTTGCTGTAGTTAATGGAGAAAAAATATGTATGATTAATACACATTTAGATTATCATGTTAAGTCTGTTCAAAAATTACAATTAGAAATGTTAAAAGATTTAATAAATAAATATAAGAAAGAATATTCGATTATATTAACGGGTGATTTTAATATGGAACTTAGTGATCTACAATTTAGCAAGTTTGTTGATGATATAAAACCAGATTTACAACGTGTAGAAGTTGATGAAAAAACATGGCATGGTTCTTATGGACGCTCAGCTTGTGTAGATCATATATTTGTTTCAAATGATTATGAAATACAAGATAAAGGTATTATAAATTCAAATGGTGTTTCAGATCATGATATCGTATATGCTGATATAAAGAAAAAACAAAAAAAGAACTAGATGTTTAACTAGTTCTTTTTACTTGTTTAAAACATTTATAAATGATATAATAACTAAATAGATAAACAAAGAAGGAGATAATATATGATAGTTTTAGAAAAATATGATAAGAATAATTCATTACATGCAAAGGAATTAAATGCTGTTAATACAGAAAAAAAGGTAACTTATATGATAAAAGATATAGCATTAGATAAAATAGTAGGATATATAAATGCTAGTAAGCAAATGAATGATTATTGTTCATTATATATATTTATAAAAGAAGAATATCGTAATAAAGGATATGCTAAATTAGCTCTTTATGTTATGGAGAGACTTGTTTCAGATTCTACTACTTTAGTAGCACGTCCTTATTTTTCAAATAAGGCTGCCAGCAAGATATTAAAAAAAGCAGGATTTGAATATGATGAAGAAATGGTTTTAGAAAATCAAAAAGAAGGTATGGATGATTTATCTTGTTATACAAAAAAAATAAAAATTAAGAAATAATGGTGATAATATGAAAAGAATTTTTGGGGTTGCTTTTATAAGTGTTCTTGTAGATCAATTAATAAAACAATTAGTTATTAGACATTATGAATTTGCTCATTCTGTTGATATAATACCTAATTTTTTTAGAATAACTTATTTAAAAAACACTGGTGCTGCTTTTAGTGTATTAATGGGTAACCAATTGTTTTTGATTTTTGTAACCTTAGGATTTCTATCATTGATTTATTTTTTCTTTATTAAAGGTCAAAAATTAAATAAACTTGAAATGTATTTATATGGCTTTTTAATTGGAGGAGCACTTAGCAATTTAATTGATAGGATACACTATAATTATGTTATTGATTATCTAGATTTTAATATTGGTGATTATAATTATCCTGTATTTAATTTTGCTGATATTTGTATTGTTATTAGTATAATAGGTTTAATAGTTTTGAATGTAAGAGGTAATAGTAATGGAAATTAAAGTGGATGATATAGAAAATGTTAGAATTGATCATTATTTAGTTGATAAAGTAGATTATAGTAGAAGTAAAATAGAAAAACTTATTAAAGAAGGTCATATTAAAGTAAATAATGATATTGTTAAAAAGAGTTATTTATTACATATGAATGATATTATTTATATTGATGAAGATATAAATGATGAAATAGATATTGTTCCTGAAAAAATGGATTTAGATATAGTATATGAAGATGATGATTTATTAGTTGTAAATAAGCCAAATGGTATGGTTGTTCATCCAGCACCTGGTAATTATCATCATACTTTAGTTAATGGGTTAATGTATCATTCATCTTTAAGTAGTATTAATGGTGAATTTAGACCAGGAATTGTTCACAGAATTGATGCATATACAACAGGACTTTTAGTGGTTGCTAAAAATGATAAAGCTCATATGTCTTTAGCTAAACAACTAGAAGAAAAAACTACATATAGAGAATATATAGCGTTAGTTTGGGGTGTTATAAATACTGATACAGGAACTATAGATGCACCAATAGGTAGAGATGCAAAAGATAGAAAAAAAATGTCTGTAACAGACGTTAATTCTAAACATGCAATAACTCATTTTAAAGTGCTAGAAAGATACAGTAATGCAACATTAATACAATTAAATCTAGAAACTGGAAGAACACATCAAATTAGAGTTCATATGAATTATATAGGTTATCCAGTAGTTAATGATCCTGTTTACGGTAGAAGAAAACTAATAGATGATACAGGCCAATGTTTACATGCCAAGAAGTTAGGATTCACACATCCAACGACTGGTAAATATATGGAATTTGAATGTGAATTACCAGAATGTTTTGTTAATATACTTAATCAATTTAAAGATTAATCACATATATTGATAAACTTAGTATGGTCGCATATATTAAAAATAAAGTGTAAGGTATTAAGAACTTAGATGCTTTTTCACTTATTTTTTTAGTTTCATAGTATAAAAATGTAGAAGTAATGAATGTTAAAAGACAAATGATAAAACTTAAAAATGTATTTTTAATACAGAAGAATGAAATTGTGTAAAGTTGATTAAAAATATAGTTTAAAAGTAGTGTTAATTTATAATCTTTGGTAAAATATTTATTGGAGATTATCACAATACTTATACTTATTAAACTATATAGTATAAACCATGTGATTCCAAATAAGCTTTGTGGTAAAGCAAAACTAGGAATGTTTATTTCATTAAAGTAACTATAATCATTACAAATTAAAACATTTAAAAACCAAGGAAGTAAAAATAAAATAAACTTAATTATGTTTTTTATCATAGTATCACCTAATAAATTATATTAGTTTGATATGGTAATATTACAAGGAGGATTAGTATGGAAGAATTTTTAATAGATAAAAATGAAGAAACTGTTATGAAACTACTTCATTACTTTATTACTGAAAAAAATTATAATCCTATTGTTTTACATGGTGCAAAAAATGAAATATGGCTAGAAAATATGGAAACAAATTCTTATGAAATAATTAGAATTGTTACTAATTATATTCATAATAATGAACAATTAAATTTTGATTTATATAGGACTAAACAAATAACAAAAAGAATAAAGAAGAAAACTTTTTCTATGAATATGGATGTTCTAAGTATATTTTTAAATTTAAATGATAATGTAGATATAAATGGAGTAAATGTTAATCATATTGACTGTGCATCTTTAAAAGACATTAACGATTTAAATAAATATGATTTTATAATTAAAAATTTTCCTAATATAATTGAACTTACAACATTTGAAGAAAAAGATTTAAATTTATTTATGAAAATAACAAGTGACATTAATAAAAAAAATGAACAAGAAACATATAAGGCAGAAGATATATTTAGAAAAAAAATCCCATTTGTTACTTACTTTTTAATAGCAATTAATATACTTGTGTTTGTTCTTATGTATGTGTTAGGTAATGGAAGCGAAAATGTTGACACTTTAGTTGATTTTGGAGCTTTATATAAACCATTAGTTCAAGAAGGAGAGTATTATAGACTTATAAGTTGTGCTTTCTTACATATAGGAATTTTTCATTTATTGTTTAATATGTATGCACTATATATAGTTGGTACACAAATAGAAAACTTTTATGGTAAGCGTAAATATTTATTAATATATTTCTTTAGTGCTTTAGTTGGATCAATACTATCATGTTTATTTACTGATGGGGTATCCGCAGGAGCAAGTGGAGCAATATTTGGTTTATTTGGCTCACTTTTATATTTTGGATATCATTACCGTGCATATTTAGGTGAAACAATAAGATCTCAAATAGTACCAATTTTACTATTTAATTTTGCTTTAGGTTTTATGGTTTCTGGAATAGATGTATCAGCTCATTTTGGTGGTTTAATAGGTGGTGTATTAATGTCTATGATTGTAGGTGTAAAATATAGATCATCTATGTCTGAAAGAATAAATGGTATAATCATTTCTATAATGTTTTTAGGTTTCTTATTTTATTTAATGTAAAGTGTTAACTATAGTAAAGTTACACTTTTTTTCTTTAAAAAATAATAGTATTATGCTATAATTATAATTAGGTGATGATATGCAAATGTATGAATTATTAAATCAGTATAAAGAATTAGATAAAAAAGCCTTAGATTTATGGAGGTCACTTTGAACCAGAAAAAAAGGAATTTAGAATAAAAGAACTTGAAGAAAAAATAAGTGATCCTAATTTTTGGAATGATAAACAAGAAAGTGAAAAAACTATCAATGAGTTAAATTATTTAAAGAATAATTTAAATGATATAAATGAATTAAAAAATAAAATAACTAGTAATATAGAATTATTACAAGTAATTGATGAAACTGATGAATTAAAAGATGTTATTGAAAATGATTTATCTCCAATAACAGATAAGATTAAAGAATTAGAAGTAACATTTTTATTAAATGGTCCATATGATTCGATGGATGCTATTATGGAAATACATCCAGGAGCAGGAGGAACAGAATCTTGTGATTGGGCATCAATGTTATATAGAATGTATACAAGATACTTTGAAAAAAAGAATTATAAATATGAAATTATCGATTATCAAGATGGTGAAGAAGCAGGTTTAAAAAGCGTATCAATAATTATACACGGTATAAATGCTTATGGGTATTTAAAATGTGAAAAGGGAGTTCATAGATTAGTTAGAATATCACCTTTTGATTCTAATAAAAGAAGACATACATCATTTGCTTCTGTTGATGTAACGCCACTGTTTAATGAGAATGTTAATGTGGAAATTAACGATGCTGATTTAAAAATTGATGTATATAGAAGTAGTGGTAAAGGTGGACAAGGAGTAAATACAACTGATAGTGCAGTTAGAATTACGCATCTACCAACAAAGATAGTAGTAACTTGTCAAAATGAAAGAAGTCAAATTAAAAATAAAGAAATTGCAATGAATGTATTAAAGAACAAATTATATAAATTGGAACTTGAACAAAAAGAAAAAGAATTAAAAGAAATAAAAGGAGATTTATCAGATATAAATTTTGGTTCACAAATCAGAAGTTATGTTATGCATCCATATTCTTTAGTAAAAGATAACAGAACTGGTACAGAAGAACATGATGTTAAAAAAGTTTTAGATGGTGATATTGATAAATTTATATATGATAATCTAAATAGGAGGTAAATATGCTTTTTTATAAGAAGAATAAAGATATTCTTAACATGATAAACAAAGAACATAAGATTTTTAGATTTATACAATTTTTAATAGGTGTATTTATTATTTCAGTAGCATTTAATTTATTCATTTTACCATGTAACTTAGTTTATGGTGTAAGTGGAATGGGTGTTATGTTAAAAAAATTATATAATATTAATCCATCTGTAGTTATTTTAATTGGGAATGCTTTTTTACTTTTAGTAAGTTTAGTTTTCTTGGGTTCAGAAAAAACTAAACATACTATTTTGGGCGCTATGATATATCCAATTATGATTGCGCTAACAGCTTGGGTTCCTGATGTTGTTGAAATAAGTATGAAAGATACATTGGTTGTAGTTCTATTTGGAGCTGTTATTTCAGGTTTTGGATATGGTTTAATTTTTAAAGCTGGTTATACAACAGGTGGAACTGATATTTTAAATGAAATAGTTGTTAAATATGCAAAAACTTCAATGGGTAATGCAATGCTATTTGTTGATGGTTTTGTATTAATGTTAGGTGTATTTGTGTTTGGGTTTACAAAAATAATGTATTCAATCATCGCACTTTATATAATTAGTTTAATGACAGATAAAGTTATGATAGGTATATCAAGTACTAAATCATTCTTTATTATTACTTCTAAAGAGAAGGAAGTAAAAGACTATATATTAAATGAAATGGGACATGGAGTAACTTCATTAGAAGGAAAAGGAGCTTTTTCTGGTAATAAACAAGCTGTACTTATGTGTGTTATACCAACAAAAGAGTATTTCCTTGCTAAGGAAGGTATTCATACAATAGATAAAAATGCATTCTTTGTGGTTGCAGATGCATATGAAGTATATGGGAATAAATAGGAGGTAATTATGGATTTAATAGCTTTACAAAATGTAAGAAAACAGTATAAAACTGGTGTAGTAGCGATACATGATTTATCATTAAATATTGAAAAAGGAGATTTTGTTTTTGTAATAGGATCAACTGGATGTGGTAAATCAACATTAATTAAAATGTTATATAGAGAAGAAAAACCTACTAAAGGAAAAATAATAGTAGGTGGAATAGATGTTGCTAAATTAAGAAATAGCAAAGTTTATAAATTAAGAAGAAAAATAGGTGTTGTTTTTCAAGATTATAAATTATTAAATAAATCTACAGCATATGAAAATGTAGCTTTTGCTTTAGAGGTTTTAGGATTACCAAAAGATGAAATACATGATAAAGTAATAAAGGCTTTAGAACTTGTAGGACTTAAAAATAAAGCAAAACAATATCCACTTAATTTAAGTGGAGGGGAACAACAAAGGGTAGCGATTGCCAGAGCAATAGTTAATGGACCTAAGTTACTTATATGTGATGAACCAACAGGAAACTTAGATGAAAATACTAGTTTAGAAATAATGAGTGTATTAGAAGAAATTAATAAATTAGGAACAACAATTATTATGGTTACTCATGATACAACAATTGTTAAAAAATACAAGAAACGTACAATTTTATTAGATAGTGGTAGAATTTTAAAAGATTATAAGAAAGGAACATATGGTAATGAAAGCAATAAGAATACTAAGTAGAAATATTAGAGATTCATTTAAAAGTGTATTTAGAAATTTTTCTCTTTCTTTAGCAAGTATTTCTTGTATTACAATTACTTTAATAGTTGTTGCTATTTCAATGGTTTTATCACTAAATGTTAATAGATTTACAGAATTAGTAGAAAAGGATGTAACTATAGTAGCGTTCTTAGATTTAGAAACAAATGATGTTGAGATTAATGATATTAGTCAAAAATTAAAAGGTTTAAATAATGTTGAAAGCGTAAAATTTAAATCAAAACAATCAATATCAGAAGATATGATGGCATCAAGTGAAACTTTTAAAAATATTATGTCTGAATGGTCAGAAGCAGAAAGTCCAATTCAAGATACTTTTCAAGTAAAGGTGAAAGATATTAAGTTAATTGGTAAAACTGCAGATGAAATAAAAGCTATTGAAAAAGTAGATGTTGTAAAATATGGTGAAGGAATGGTTGAAGAATTAGTATCTATATTTGATATAGTTCGTAGAGCAAGCTTTATAGCAGTAGTTGCTTTAATTGTTGTAACTGCATTCTTAATCATAAACACAATAAAAATAACTATTTTTTCAAGAAAAAGAGAAATTGAAATTATGAGACTTGTAGGGGCATCTAATTTAAATATTAAAATTCCATTTATTATAGAAGGTTTAATATTAGGTGTTTTGGGTTCAATAATTCCTATAATAGCTACATGTTATGGTTATACTGCGATTTATGATAAATTAGGTGGCAAATTATTCTCTGATTTAATTAAAATGATAAAACCAGCGCCTTTTATATATTTTATATCATTAGTACTTTTAATAATAGGTATGATAGTAGGTATGTTTGGTTCTTTAAGAGCAGTTAAGAAATATTTAAAAATATGATTTATATCATATTTTTTTTTATGCTTCATAAAATTAACTGGTGATGTTATGGATTTTAATATAGGGGATATTGTTACTAGGAATTCTTATAATAATGATACATTATTTAAAATAATTGATATTAAAGATGATATTTATTTTTTAGTAGGAATTAATGTAAGATTATGTGCTGATGCATATAAAGATGATTTGAAATTATATGATGATGATTTAAGACTTGATGAAGAATTTTTAAGTGATATAAAAAAGAATAATTTAAATAGAAATGATTATTTTTATTTACCTGGTAAGATTCTTCATATTGATAGTGATAAAGATTATTTAAATAGATGTTTAAAGTATTATGAAGGTTTTAATATAATGGCTCAAGGTATATATTTATTAGAAAATCAAATGCCTATTAAAATAAAAGAACTATTAGAAAAATATAATCCAGATATTGTTGTTATAACAGGTCATGATGCTTATTATAAAAAAAGAGGTGATGAATCAATATCTTCATATAAAAATAGTTTATTTTTTAAACAAGCTATAGAAGAAGCTAGAAAATATGAAAAGAGTCATGAAAAATTAGTTATTATTGCAGGTGGATGTCAATCTGATTATGAAGAATTAATAAAGGCAGGTGCTAATTTCGCATCTAGTCCTAAAAGAATAAATATTCATGCATTAGATCCGGCGATAGTTGCTACTAAAATGAGTTTGTCTGATGTAACAAATGATATAGATCTTAAAGATGTTTTAGAAAATACTAAATATGGTTCAAAAGGTATAGGTGGAATTATCACTAAAGGTACAATGCATGTTGGATATCCAAGATAGGAGGTAATATGACAACTTCTAAAATTAAAGACAAATTAAATGATTATATAGGAAAAGAAGTACTTATAAAATGTGATTTAGGGAGAAATAAATATGAAGAATATAATGCGGTTATAGATAACTTATATAATCATGTTTTTACGGTAAAATTATATGATAATTATATTAAATCTTTTTCGTATATTGATGTAATAACAAAAACAGTTAAAATTGAATTTTAGATATTGATTTTATTTTGATTATAGGTTAAAATTAAATTAGAACAAGACTGAAGGGAGATATGGTATGAAAATAACATCTGTTAACGTTAAAGTTTCTGACAAAGAAGATTCAAAAATGAAAGGTATTGCTTCTGTTTTATTAGATGATTGTTTTGCAATTCATGATATTAGAATTATTGAAGGTGAAAAAGGTTTATTTATAGCTATGCCAAGTCGTAAAACTTCAAGTGGTGAATATAGAGATATTGCACACCCAATTACACCAGAATGCCGTAAGATGTTTGAAGATGCTGTGCTTGAAGCATATAATAAAGAATTAAACGCATAATGCGTTTTTTTTGTAATATTTTTTAATTGTAAGAATATATTTTATTGGGTGATAATATGGAAAATACTAGTAGTGTTAATCTTGGAAGTCATAATATTGCTATTTCGGAAAGAAAGAATATGGTAATAAATGGTGTTAAAAAAATTGATAGTTTTGATGAAGAAGAATTTTTGATTGAAACTACTATGGGTTATTTGTTTTTAAAGGGTGAAGGATTAGAAATTGTTAAACTTGATACATATCAAGGTAATGTTTCAATTAAAGGTAAAATAAATAGCTTTAATTATGTTGAAAGTGCTACTAAAAGAGAAAAGGAACCATCACTAATAGGTAAGTTATTTAAATGAGTTTAAAAGTTCAAATATTATCTTTAATTGTTTCTTTTTTGTATGGTGTTTTCTTTACTATTACAGTAAAATTTATTTATCAAAAAATAATTAATAATAAAAAAATAGTTAATATAATACTATCTTTTATGTTTGCGCTTTTTCATGCATTATTTTATTTTTGGATATTACTTAAAATAAATAATGGAATAATTCATATATATTGTATTTTATCTTTGTTTATAGGTTTTATGGTTGTTTATAAAATTATCAAAAAAAGATAGTTTTTTTTATTATTTTTATGTTATAATTAATAATAGGTGATACTATGAAAAAGACTAAGATAGTAGCAACCATAGGACCATCTAGTAAAGATAAGATTATTTTACAAGAAATGATAGAAAATGGTATGGATGTTGCACGTTTTAATATGAAATATGCATCAATAGATTTTTGTAAAGATATTATATATAAAATAAGAGATATTGACAGAAATCTTAAAACTAATACAGCTTTTATGATGGAGTTGGCTGGTCCAAGTATTTTAACTCATAATTTTATTGATGGACAAGCTTATTTTAAAAGAGATTCAATTATAAGAGTTTATAAAGATAAAGTATTAGGTGATAATACAAAGTTTTCTATTACTAATGATAAATTAATTGATTGTGTGAAAACTAATTCAATTATTAAGATTGATAAAAGTAGTGTAGTATTACAAGTTATGTCTAGAGTAGATGATTGTATACTATGTAAGGTTACAGTTGATGGATTTATTAAAAACAATAGTGAAGTTAGATTAGTTGATAAAAAATTAGATATACCTTTTGTTACAGAAGCTGATAAGGAAATTCTTAAATTTGTAACAGAAGAAAGAGTTGATTATATAAGTTTATCACTGGTAAATGGTAGTGAAGATGTTTTAAAAATAAATGATTTACTTATTGAATATAACAATAATAATACTTCAATTATTTCTAAAATAGAAACTGAAAATTCTGTTAAAGAAATTGATGATATTATAAGAGTAAGTGATGGTATTATTATTGATAAAGAATCATTGATGTTAGAAATGATACCAGAAAGAATACCAGGAATAACAAAAAGTATTATTAATAAATGTCATTTTCAATCAAAATTAAATTTAGTTGAAACTGAAATGGAATCTACAACTATTGATATAATTCCTAGCAAAGGTCAAATAAATGATATAGCTAATACAATTTGTGAAGGAATAGATGGTGTAGTTGTAACTTTAGAAACAACTATAGGTAAATATCCTGTAGGAACAATAAATAGAATAAAAAGGATTATTGAAAATTCAGAATTAGATATAAATTATTTAGATTTTTTAAATAGAACAATGCGTAGTGAAAAACAAGATATTACAGGACTTCTTGCCCATAGTGTAGTAGACTGTGCTTCAAAATTAAATGCAGTTGCTATTGTAATACCAACTATTAGTGGTTATACTGCTAAAAAAATAAGTAGATATAAACCAAGTTGTCCTATAATAGCATTAACACCAAATGCGCATGTAGCAAAAGCTCTTTCGATGTTTTATGGAATATATCCAGTAGTTATTAGTGAACCAAAATCATTAGATACTATTTTAAAATATTCAAAAGATTTAGTTAGTAAAAAAATAAAATTTAATAAAGGTGATGTCTTTGTTATAACTGGAGGATATCCTTTTAAAGAAGTTAAACATACTAATTTTATGTCAGTAGAAGAATTATAAAAGAAAATGGGGTGATAGTGTGACTGTAGATAAATATGCTAGGGGTGTGGCGACACCTGAGAATATTATACAAGGTAATAAATATCGTTTTACTTTGTTAACTCCTAGACTTATAAGACTTGAATATAGTGAAACAGGTCATTTTGTTGATGAACCTACTAGTTTTGCTAGATGTCGTGATTATCCAGCTTTTAAATATGAAAAACAAGAAAATGAAAGGTTATTATTAATTAGAACTAAGTATTTTCAAGTTACTTATTTAAAAGATAAACCTTTTTATGGTGGAAAGGTTAATCCAACTGGTAATTTAAAAATAGAACTTTTAAATTCTAATAATATATGGTATTACGGTCATCCTGAAGTTAAAAACTATGGAGCTCCAGGAAATTCTATTGATAATTCTAATAATAAATTAAATACAAAAAGAGGATTATATTCATTAGATGGATTTTCTTCTTATGATGATTCTAATGCTCTTATTATTGATAAAAATAATCAATTAAAAAAGAAAAGTGAAAAACATACTGATGTTTATGTATTTTTATATCTAAATGATTTCTTGGAATGTTTAAAAGATTATTATTATTTAACTGGTTATCCACCTTTGATTCCTAGATATGCTTTAGGTAATTGGTGGAGTAGAAATTTAAATTATAATGACAATTCATTAAAAAATATAGTTGATAATTTTTATGAAAAAGATATTCCTATATCACTATTTTTATTAGATAAAGAATGGCATATAAATGAATATCAAAACAAGAAATTATCTTCAGGTTTTACTTGGAATAATAAGTATTTCGAAAAGCCTAATTTAATGATTAATTATTTACATTCTAAAGGAATACAAGTTGGTCTTAATATAGATCCGAGTGAAGGTATAGTTCCTTATGAAAAGAATTATCCAACTATTAGTAAAGGATTAAAAAACAATACTAATGATATAATTCCGTTTAATGTATTTGATATTAATTATATTAATGCATATTTTGCTTATTTGATAAATCCATTGAATCAAGATGGAGTAGATTTTTATTGGTTAGATACTAATGATAAAGAATATTCAACTTTACTTTGGGCATTAAATGAATATCATTATCAATTTGGTGCGGTTGATTATCATAAAAGACCATTCTTATTAACTAGAAATTCAAATATAGCAGAACATAGATATCCTGTAACTTATTCAGGTAAAACTGTTGTAGGATGGGATACATTAAAGATGGTTATTAAGTATAATATGTTAGCTACTGATAACGGAAACTCTTTCTGGGCACATGATATAGGTGGTTACTATAAAGGTGTAGAAGATAGCGAATTATATACAAGATTTGTTCAATTAGGTACTTTTAGTCCTATACTAAAATTTGGTAGTGAAGCAGGTAAATTTTATAAAAGAGAACCATGGAGATGGGATTTTAAAACTTATAAAATAACAAAGGATTATTTGAATCTAAGACATAAATTAATACCTTATTTATACTCTGAAGCATATAAATATCATAGTAGTGCAATCCCATTAATAATCCCACTTTATTATGCTCAACCAGAAGTATATGATGATCCTATTTACAATAGTGAATATTTCTTAGGTAGTGAATTTTTCATTTCACCAATTTTAAATAAAGAAGAACCTGTTATGAATAGGGCAATACATAGATTTTATCTTCCAAGAGGTATTTGGTTTGATTTTGTAACTGGTAAAAAATTCATTGGTGGAAAACAATATTTATCTTTCTTTAAAGATGAAGATTACCCAGTTTATGTAAAAGCAGGAGCTATTATCCCACTTGCTCATCCAGATAATTTGAATGATACTAGTTCACCAAAAACAATGGAAATTCAAATATTCCCTGGTCAAAGTAATAGCTATAAATTATATGAAGATGATGGTATTAGTGAACTTTATAAAAAAGGTTACTATTTAATGAGTTCTATTGAATATACATATGTAAAAAACAATTATACGGTTATTGTTAGACCTGTTAAGGGTAAGAGTGGTATTATTCCAGCTCAAAGAAAATACATATTTAACTTTAGAAATACTAAATATGCGAATGAAGTTGAAGTATTTATAAATACTTTAAAAGTTCCATTTAAAAAATATTCTAAAGGAACAAGTTTCTTTATTGAAGTGGAAAATGTTCCAACAACTTCACAATTAACTATTATATGTAAGGGTTCTAATATTGAGATTTCTGCAGAACGTATTTTTATGGATGATATAGAATCAATTATATCAGATTTACAAATAGAAACTGTTTTAAAAGAAAGAATAGATGAAATCTTAAATTCTAATTTAGAAATAAAGAAAAAACGTATTGAAATTAGAAAACTTGAAAGAAAAGGCTTAGAAAAGAAATTTATTAAACTTTTCTTAAAACTAATTGAATATCTAGAAATGTTTGAATTAAAATGATATAATTAGTTAGGTGTTAGTATGAATAATTTAATATTTAGTATAGGAGTGTTTATAACAATATATTTATTATATGTAATATTTGTTATAAATAAGAGAGATAAATTACAAAAATTAAAAAAAGGTGTTATAGTGTCTTATATAGTTAAAAAGTATAATTTAGATTTAAAAAAGATTAATTTAAAAGTATTAGGACATATGATATCTTTATCAATTGCTTTTATAATATCAATAACATTTTATATTGTAAGTTTTGTTGATAATTATGTTTTAAAAGTATTATTAAGTTTTGTTATATTAATGCCATTTCAATTACTTATTTATAACATAATAGGCATACTATATAAAAAAGAACAAAAAAAACAGTAGGTAATACTGTTTTTTTAGTATTATGATATAATTGATTAAAGAGAAAAACTTATGAATGGTTGGGATATTTTATGAAAAATAATGGAGAAGTTTTAAAGAAAATGAAAAATATTTATTATTCTAAAGATAAAGAATATTTGGATTGGATGGGTTTTAGGATAACGGATATAAACTATCCAAGTTATCATCATATTGTTAAAGCTGAAGAATTAAAAAAAGAAAACTTAGGAATAGAAGCAAGCATTTCTAATGGAGCATATTTAGGTAAAAAATCCCATGAATTACTACATAGAATAGAACAATATGATAAAGATACATATATATTATGGAACAAATTATTTTTAATTATTAATCACTTTAATGAGTATCCAAATGACTCTTTATGGGCGATGGTATTTGAATTACAAGAGAAATCACTTATGATAGATAAAGCTAATAAAAAAACTATGTAAAGAAGGTAAAAAAACTTCTTTTTTTTATTGTAAAATTGTCAAAAAACTATTTACAAATACCTCCAAAAAATGATACAATAATGGTGCACAGTGGTAATGAGTGGCAAAAAGTGGGGTGGTTCTATGTTTATGGGTGAATATCATCATACGATTGATAACAAAGGAAGACTTACAATACCAGCTAAAATAAGATATGAGCTTGGAAGTAATTTCGTTGTTACAAGAGGATTAGATAACTGTTTATTTGTTTATCCTAATGATGAATGGATGAAAGTTATAAATAAATATAAAGAATTACCTAATACAAAAGATGCGAGAAAGTTTATGAGATTCTTCTTATCAGGAGCTACAACAAGTGATTTTGACAAGCAAGGAAGAGTTAATATATCAATACCACTTATAAGTTATGCCTCATTAGAAAAAGATTGTGTAATAATTGGTGTTAATGACCATTTAGAAATTTGGAGTAAAGAGAATTGGACTAAGTTTATTGAAGATAATGAAGAAGATTTATCTGATATAGCTGATAAATTATTCTCTGGTGATCTTAATGCATAAGAGTGTTTTATTAGAAGAGACAATACAAAAACTTAATTTAAATGATAAAAGTATTGTAGTAGATTGTACATTAGGATTTGCAGGGCACAGTAGTGAAGCTTTGAAAATAGTTAAAAATGGTTATTTATACGCTTTTGAACAAGATGATGAAGCAATTAAACATTCTTCGTTAAAACTATCAAAAATAAGTAATAATTATGAAATTATTAATACTAATTTTGTTAATTTAAAAGAAGAATTAGAAAAAAGAAATGTTACTAAAGTAGATGCAATTATGTATGACTTAGGTGTTTCGTCACCTCAGCTAGATGAAGATTATAGAGGCTTTTCTTTCCATAAAGATGCAAGACTTGATATGAGAATGAATACAAATCAAGATTTAGATGCTTACAAAGTTGTAAATGAATATCCTTTAGAAAAATTAATTGATATATTTTACAAATATGGTGAAGAAAAATATGCTAAAAGTATTGCTAAAGGAATTGTTGAATATAGAGTAAACAAACCAATAGAAACTACTTTAGAACTTGTAGAAGTTATAAAAGAAAATGTTCCTTTAAAATATAGAAGAGAAAAACATCCAGCAAGACGTGTGTTTCAAGCAATAAGAATTGAAGTTAATGATGAATTAAATGTGTTTAAAAAATCTTTAACTGATGCTTTAACTCTTTTAAATAAAGGTGGAAGAATTTGTGTTATAACATTCCATTCATTAGAAGATAAAATATGTAAAGAAATATTTGATGATGTTTCTAAAATAGATAAAAATATTTTGAAGTTACCAGTAATTCCTCTAGAATATCAAAAAGATTATAAAGTAGTAGGAACTTACAAACCTTCAAAATTTGAATTAGAAGAAAATAATAGAGCAAGAAGTGCTAAATTAAGGGTAATAGAAAGGATTAAGGTGTGATAATATGGCAAAGAGTAGAAAATCTAAAATAACTAAAGGGGAAAAAATGTTATATTTAACAGCTACTTTCTGTTTAGCATGTATTGTTGTAATTAAAGTATTTTGTGGAGCAAGTATTACTCATTTAAATATGAGTATTGAAAAAATGAATTATCAAATCAATGCCCAAAATAAAAAGAATGAAAGTTTAACTATGAAAGTAAATGAACTTACATCATTTGATAAAGTAAGATCAGTTGCTTCAAATATGGGACTTGAATATAATAATGAAAATATCATCGTTGTAAATAGATAGGACGTGTAAAAATGAAAAAAGGAAAGATGAAAATTAAAAAATGGAAAATTCCAAAATTAGTTTTTAGAATCTTTGCTTTTTTTCTTGTGGGTTTATACGTTCAATTAGTATATTTATCTATTTCAAGTAAAATATATGGTAAAAACATGACTGAGTTTGCAAAAAGTAGAAATACTGTTAAACAAACTTTAAAAGCTAATAGAGGAACTATTTATGATAAGAATAATGAAGCGTTAGCACTTAATGTTAGTTCTTATACATTAATAGCTTATTTAGATGAAAATCGTAGTAAAAACTCAAGTGTTTTATTACATGTTAAAGATTTAGAAGATACAGCTACTAAGCTTTCAACTGTACTTGGTAAAGATAAAAATTATTTCTTAAATATTTTAAAAAATGGTAAAGAAAATGGTAGAAAACAAGTTGAATTTGGTAGTACTGGTAAAGGTATAACAGAACTTACTAAAGAAAAAATAGAAGCTTTAGAATTGCCAGGTATAGATTTTATAGAGACTAAAAAAAGATATTATCCTAATGGTGATTTTGCTTCATATGTTATAGGATATGCAAAAGAAAAAGAAGTAAATTATAAAGATGATAATGGTGACAGAGTTAGTAAAGTAGAAATAACTGGTGAACTTGGGATTGAAGCTGAATACAATGATTTATTAAAGGGTACTGATGGTTATAATGAGTATCAACAAGATAGATATGGTTATAAAATAACTAATACAAAAGAGATAAATAAAAAGGCTTTAAATGGATATGATATTTATTTAACTATTGATTCTAACATTCAAAGATTTGTGGAAAATGCTGTTAGTGCTTCTGTTAAAAAATATAAACCAGAAATGATGATGGTTACAGTTATGGATGCTAAAACAGGTGATATTTTAGCTACTACAGCTAATCCTTCATTTGATCCTAATGTAAGGGATATAAAAAATTATGAAAATCCACTAGTAACTTATACATATGAACCAGGATCTACAATGAAAACATATACTTATATGTGCGCTATAGAAAATGGTAAGTATAAAGGTGATGATAAGTTTAATTCTGGTAAATTTAAAATAGAAGATGATACTGTTAATGACTGGAATAAAACAGGATGGGGAAGAATCACTTATGATAAAGGATTTGAATATTCATCAAATGTTGGTGTTGCTCATTTATTAATGGATGGTTATTTAAATAAAAAGCAATTAAGAGACTGTTATGAAAAATTTGGTTTTGGCAAAAAAACTGGAATCGAATTAACTAGAGAATTAACTGGATCAATAAAATTTAATTATCCAATTGAAGTTGCTACTGCAGGATTTGGTCAAGGAATTTCAACTACAGCTATTCAACAATTACAAGCTTTAACAATTATATCTAATAATGGTAAAATGCTAAAACCTCATATTGTTAAAAAAATAGTTGATCCAAATACTAAAAAAGTTTATTATCAAACATCTAAAGAAGAATCTGAACAATTAGTAAAGAAAGAAACTGTTTCAAAAATAAAAGATTTGATGTATAATGTAGTTAATGGTACAGATAGTGGTACAACTGGTGGTTCTTATAAGTTAGATGAATTTGAAATAATTGGAAAAACAGGTACAGCTCAAATTAGTGAACGTGGTAAATATGTAAAAGAACAATATATCTTATCTTTTGCTGGTATGTATCCAAAAGATAATCCAGAATATATAATATATGCAATGGTTAAAAAACCAAATGTTAATGCTTCTGTTACTTTATCAGGTGCTGTTAAAGATATAATTATTTCTATATCTAAATATAAAAGTGTAGACACACCTAAAAAACCACAAATGAAAGAAGAATTTGTTATTAAGTCTTATACTAATAAAAAAACATCTGATGTAGTTAAGATGTTAGAAGAAAAAAATATAAGTGTTGTAAAACTTGGAAATGGTGATAAGATTATTAAACAATATCCTAAAGCAAATACAAAAGTTTCTGCTTTAGATCATGTTATTTTATTAACAAATGATAAAAATATTTCTGTTCCATCATTAGTGGGTTATAGTAAAGCTGATGCTAAGATTGTGTTAGATTTACTACATAAGGAATATATTTTTGATGGATATGGATATGCTTATGAACAAACAAATGAGAATGGAAAAATTAAGATAAAATTTAAATCTGATTATATTGAAGGAAGTGATTAGATGAATAAGAAAGGATTTACATTAATAGAGTTGTTAACAATTATTATTTTGTTAGCAGTAATAGCAACTTTATCTTTTAAAATTGTAACAACTTCTATAAATGAGGCAAAAGAAAGAAGTTATAATACTTTAATTGCAAGATTTAAAGTAGCAACAAAAAAATATTTATTAGAACAAGATGTGGATCCAGAAATGACTAATCAATTATGTATTTCACTTAAAGAATTACAAAATAAAGGATATCTTGAAACAAAGCCAATTAAAAATCCAAAAACAGGAGAAAAATTTAATTTGGATAATGTTGGTATGAGTGCAAAATTTAATGATTCTACAAAACAATATGATTTACAACTTTATGTAGGTGGGAATTGTACTCAAGTTACAAATCAAACAACTTTATATTCAAAAATATTAGATACTCAAACAATTGCTCCATCTAGTGGAGATGGACTTTATGAAACTAATGATAGTTATGTATTTAAAGGATCAAATCCTAATAACTATATATGGTTAAATGAAACAAACTCTTCAGAAAAAACTAGATATAGAATAGTTTCATTAAATAAAGATGATAAACTTATAAAGATTGTTGATACAACGGGGGATAATACAAGTGTTGCAAATCTAACAGCAGCTGTTGATACAACATTTAAAAGTAAATATAATTCTTTTATGGATAAAATAGCAGAGAATGCTAAGTGGAATAGTGGAAATATAACTGATCTTTCTTCATATAAATCAGTTCTTTCACAAGAAAAGATGAGTAATAGTTATCAAACTATATCATTGCTTACACTTAGTGATTATATAGGTGCATCACTAAATAGTAAATGTTATAAATCAAATAATTGTAATTCATACTTAAAATTAAGTAACAGTTATTGGCTTGTTACTTCATCTGGTAGTGGATATCATTGGTATGTTAATTCATCAACAGGTGCAGTTCAATCGGTAAATTTTAATAACTATACATATCGTAAGAATCCTGCATTCTATTTAAATGAACATGTTCAATTTAAATCAGGTGATGGAAGCGCTACAAATCCTTATACATTAAATTAAAACCAAGATTATTCATCTTGGTTTTTAAATATGTCTTGTATTTCATTTAATACTTTTGTATCTGAATGTTTATCTTCATCTTCAGCTTCAGCATCATATATTTTTATTCTTTTCTTTTTTCTTTTATCTTTATCATTTATAATACTTTCTTCTAATTCTTTATTTTTGAATGTATCATAATAACTAATTATATAATTTATAAAAGCAAGAAAACCAATGTTTGATGTTGCAAATATAAATCCTGTTAGTATATTGTGGAATCCATTATTAATTAAATAGAAGAAACCTAATAAGAAATTAATATAGAATAAAGCTTTTTTAATAATATTTACTTTTATGTCTTTAGTTAAATCTAATTTATAGTAAGCTATTAAATCTACTATAACTATTAAACATTCTATAATAAGTAATAAACCAAATGCTTTAAATCTAGTAGTTAAGAATGCGGATATAATTACTAGAAATACTTCATTGCTAACATAATCAAGTTTAGTACCTATATTAGTTTCAGTATTCCATTTACTTGCTAAAACATGATCTAATATATTTGTTATTATTGCTACAAGTAAGAATAATAAAGCAACTACATTGATTTTTAAAGCGCTAAATATAAGTATAAAAGGTATACATCCTAATTTAGTTAATGTTAAAATATTTGGTAGTAAAACTTTAATTTTAGTTTTCATCTTATCATCTCCATTAAAATATTACCATGAAAACAAAAAATAATCAATAAAAAATATTTGCTACATATAATATAATGTATTAATATTTAATACGTGGAAAACTATAGTGTTATGGTTTTCCTTTTTTTATATATTTTATAGATTAAATGCATATAATTATGATATAATTATAGTAGGTGATAATGTGAGAGTAGTTATAAGTGCTGGAGGTTCAGGTGGGCATATATATCCAGCTTTGAGTATTATAAATAAGATAAAGGAAAATGAACCAAATAGTGAATTTTTATATATTGGAACTCATAATAGAATGGAAAAAGATATTATTCCAAAATATGATATTCCTTTTGAAACAATTGAAATTTATGGATTTAACCGTAAAAGAATATTTAAGAATTTTAAAACTTTACGTTGCTTTTTAAAAAGTATTAAAAAGTGTAAAAGATTGATAAAAGATTTTAATCCTGATGTTGTTATTGGAGTAGGTGGATATGTTACAGGACCTGTTTTATATTCAGCACATAAATTAGGCTATAAAACTTTTATACATGAACAAAATAGTTTACCAGGTAAAGCAAATAAATTTATTAGTAATTTTGCTTCTAAAATAGCTATTTCGTTTAAATCATCAAGTAAGTATTTTGATGAATCAAAAACAGTATTTACAGGTAATCCTTGTAGTGAAAATGCAGTTAATACTAAACCTGCAACTTTAAAAGAGTTTGGTTTAGATGAAAATAAAAAGACAGTATTATTTGTAATGGGATCACTTGGCTCTTCTAAAATGAATGATTTCTTACTTAAAACAATGTCATTATTTAATAATAAAGATTATCAAATAGTCTTTGTTACAGGAAGTTCTTTATATGATGAAGTTAGTAAAAACAAATTTCCAGAAAATGTTCATGTTTTTCCATATATTGAAAATCTAGCTAGATTAATGAAAAAAGTAGATATTATGGTAACAAGAGCAGGAGCTTCAACATTAAGTGAAATAATCGCATTAGAAATACCTAGTATATTAATTCCAAGCCCTTATGTTGCTGATAATCATCAATATAAGAATGCAATGGATTTAATTAATAATGATGCTGCATTATTATTAGAAGAAAAAGATTTAAAAGGTGATATTTTAGTAAGAGAGATTGATGGACTAATTACTGATGATAAAAAAATAAAAACTTTTAAAGCAAATTTAAAGACAATGAATGTAAGTGACAGTGCTACAAAAATATATAATGAGTTAAGAAAACTCGTAGATGGGAAGTAATATGAAAAAGTTTGACAAAGTAAAAATAATGGAAGATGTTCCATTAAAAAAATATACAACATATAAATTGCCAGCTAAAACTAAATACATGGCATATCCAGAAAATACAAAACAATTAATCGCATTAATAAAATATGCAAGAGAAAAAAATATAAAATATAAAATACTAGGTGGAGGAGCTAACTTAATTTTTCCGCATGATTATGATGGTGTATTAATTAAGCTTGATCATTTTGATAAATTAGAAATTAAGGATACTAAAATAACAGTAGGAGCTGGATATAATTTAATTAAATTAGCAATGAAAACATGTAAACTTGGTTTAACAGGTTTAGAATTTGCTACTGGTATTCCTGGAACACTAGGTGGAGCTGTATTTAATAATGCAGGTGCATATAAAAGTGATATGGGATATATTGTAGAATCTATAGTAGTATTAACTCCAGATTTAGAAATCAAAAAAATGTATAATAAGGAATTGAAATTCCATTATAGAACTTCATTTTTAAAAGATAATCCAGATTACATATGTTTAGAAGCAAACATTGTGTTAAAACATGGTAAGAAAAAAGAAATAATGGATGTTATAGAAGATAGAAAATCAAGACGTTTAATGTCACAACCATTAGAATATCCTTCAGCAGGAAGTGTATTTAGAAATCCACCAGATAATTTTGCTGGTAAATTAATAGAAGATTCTGGTTATAAAGGTAAAAAAATAGGTGGAGCAATGGTCTCTGAAAAACATGCTAATTTCATTATTAATTATAAGGAAGCAACAGGTGAAGATATTGTTAAATTAATAAATGAAATAAGAAAAACTGTTAAAGAAAAATATGATATAGATTTAGTATTAGAACAAGAAATAGTTGATTAAAAAAACCTTATTCATTAATAAGGTTTTTTATTTTTTCAGTATTTTTAAAGTTTAATTTAGCTATTTCATTTAGTTTTTCTATACCATATTTTTTTACTATTTCAACACCAACTAGATCTACTTTATCACTGGCTCCTTTTGGTAGGAATGTATCAACACTTTCGCTTAATTTATCAAATTCTTTTATGAATATATATCTACTTATTAAAGAAGCACAAGCAACTGATAGGCATTTACTTTCAGCTTTAGTCATGAATGTAATGTTTCTACATACTTTAGATGAATTTTGTAGATATCTAAAATAAATAGCAGGTTTAGCAAATTCATCTACAACTATATAATCTGTTTTATGTTTTTCTTCTAAATTACATAGTACTTTATTATGCATTATAGCTTTTATTTTATTCATGTTGATATCTTCATTATATTTTGAATTATATTCTTTATTTGTAAGTATCATACTTGAATATGGTATTTTTTTGATTATTTGTGGAACTATTTCTAATATTTTATTATCATCCATTTTTTTAGAATCTTTAACTCCTAATTCTTCTAAAAATGGAATGTTTTCTTTTGATACAAATGCACCAGTAACAACTATTGGCCCAAAGTAATCACCAGTTCCAACTTCATCTGATCCTATTGTATTAGCGTAGTATATTTTAGGATCAACTATTATTTCTTTTTTATCTTTATCTTTTTTCTTTTCTTCACTATTAGTCATTTCTAATTTTTTAGTAGGGTTTAAGTGTCTTTCTCTTTCAGCCCACATACGTGCTGATATATCTGCGCTTACTCCTTGGAATACAGCTTTTCCTGATTCATATAAAGTAACAACTGTATCCGCATCATCTGCTTGAAAATGTGCATATGGTGGAGTTTTTTCTCTTTTAAAATCCTCAAAAAATTCTATCATTTCTTTTTTGGTATTATCACTTACTTTTAATGTAATTGTCATATTAATCACCTAATATTATTTTATCATAAAAAAGTTCATTTTTCTTTCTTTTTTTAAAACTTTATAATATAATTGTAATAGTGATGTATATGAATATTGTTGATGTTATTATAATTTTAATTATTTTGTTTTGTGCTTTTACAGGAGCTAAAAGAGGTTTTACAAAAGAATTAGTTCATTTTATAGGGTTTTATATAGTTTTAATTTTATCATTTATTATAAAAAATCCTCTTTCAAAAATAATGTATAGTTATCTTCCTTTTTTTAATTTTAATTTTATTTTTAAAGGATCTGCAGCTATTAATATTATTTTTTATGAGATTATTTCATTTTTAATTGTTTTTTCAATTTTAATGATTATATTAAGATTATTAATGAAATTAACTTCTATATTTGAACATATTTTAAACGCGACTATTATTCTTGGTATTCCTTCAAAAATTCTAGGTTTTGTAGTAGGTATTATTGAGGGATTTACTATTTCATTTATATTTTTATATGTGATTAGTTTACCAATATTTAATGTAGATGAACTTAATAATTCAACTTTTAAAAAGGGTATATTAAAACATACTCCTATAATAACTATATTTACTCGTGATACAGTTAATGCGACTAATGAAATAAATGATTTAGTTGTTAGATATAAAGATAATAAAAATATATCTGATAGTAAGTTTGATTATGATTCTATGAACATTTTATTGAAATATAAAATTATAAGTGTAGATTCACTAAAAGAATTAAAAAATAAAGATAAAATAAAAATTAAAAATTTGGACAAATTAATAAATAAATATGAGGAGGAATAATATGATTAATAATTTTAATGAACTTATTAATGGTGATAAAGTTATAGTAGATTTTTATGCAGATTGGTGTGGGCCTTGTAGAATGCTTGGACCTATTGTAGAAGAAGTATGTAATAGTAATAATATTAAACTTGTTAAAGTTAATGTGGATGAAAATCCAGAAATTGCTAAAGAGTATGGAATAATGTCAATACCAACTTTAATTCTTTTTAAAGAAGGTAGTGAAATAAAGAAGAATGTTGGATTTTTAAGAGAAGAAGAATTACTTGAATTTATAAAATAACATTAGTTATTTTTCTTTTTTTATGTTAATATATAGGTGTGGTGATAATATGCAAAGATATTTTAGTAAAGAAAAGAAGAATAATGAATTTATATTAGGTAATGATGATATATATCACATAAAGACAGTTATGAGAATGAAGGATAATGATAATATTGTTGTTGTTTATGAAAATAAACCATATTTATGTTGTCTATCTAATGTAAAGGAAAATATCAAAATTAATATAGTAAAAGAGTGCGAAATAGAACAAGATTCACTTCCTGATGTTACTTTAATTATTCCTATTTTGAAGGAACAAAAGATGGATTTAATCTTACAAAAATGTTGTGAACTTGGAGTGAATAGAATTATTCCAATTATAACAAACCGAAGCATTATAAAGCTTAAAGAGAGTGATTACGCAAAAAAAATAACTAGATGGAATCGTATTGTTAAAGAAGCAAGCGAACAATCTCATAGAGTTACAATTCCAGTTATTGATAATATTATGCATATTGAATCATTAGATAAAATTGAAGGAACTAAGATTGTATGTAGTACTAAAGAAAAAGCAAAAAATATAAAAAACATAATGAAAAAACTTACAAACTGTGATAAAATTAATTTAGTTATCGGCCCAGAAGGTGGGTTGGATTTAAAAGAAGAAGAGAAACTTAATTCTTTGGGGTTTGTGTCAGTTACTTTAGGTACTAGAATAATGAGAGTAGAAACAGTACCAATA
Organism: uncultured Bacillota bacterium; assembly: GCA_946626905.1. GTDB lineage: Bacteria > Bacillota_I > Bacilli_A > RF39 > UBA660 > OMSK01. The sequence goes on from CAMOVA010000003.1 coordinate 25,316, forward strand.
TTCTTATTAAGTATAATAAATTATGAATTTATGGAGTGATGATATGGAAGTTTTAAATGTTTTATCAGAACATGTTGTAGTTTTCTCTGTTTTAATAGGTATTTTAGTTTTGAATTTTATTTGTATAATATATTTAGCTGTTAAAGAAAGAAAAGAAGATGAAATCGAAATAAATAATATTCTAAAGGATAAAAAAGAAGAAGTTAATACTAATTTAGAAGTAGAACAAGATGAGAAAGTTGAACAAAATAAAAAAGAAGTTGAAGAAATGCTACTTAAGATGCAACATGATTTAGAAACAACACCTAAAGATGCAGTTGAAACTTTTGAAAATGAGCAAGAAGAACAATCGATAATTAGTTATCAAGAATTATTAGCTAGTGTTAAAAATCAAGAAAAAGTTAATGTAACACCAGTTAAGATAGAAGAAAAAGAAGAACCAGTAGTAGAAGAAAAACCTATTGGTTATGATTTAGAAGATGAAGTACAAGAACAAAAATTTAAAAATACAGAATTTATATCACCAATATTTGGTAAACAAGATACTAGTATGAATTTTTCAACAGTACAAAAAAAACCAGAATCTTCTAAATCAAATTATAGTGTTAATACAAAGAATGATGAATTCTTAAAAGCATTAAAAGATTTTAGAAAAAGTTTAGACTAGATTTATTCTAGTTTTTTTGGAGGTTTTTATGAAGTTTAATATATATACTTTAGGATGTAAAGTTAATTCTTATGAATCGAATGTTATGAGTGATTTATTAAAGAATAAAGGTTATGAACAAGTAGATACAGATTCTAAAGCTGATATTTCTATTATTAATACATGTACTGTTACTAATAGTGCGGATAATAAATCTTTTAAAACAATAAGACATGCGATTAAGCAAAATGAGGATGCGATTATTGTAGTAGTTGGATGTGCTAGTCAAAATAGAAAAGAAGATATAGTAAAAATAGATGGTGTTGATATAGTTTTAGGAAATATTGGTAAATCAAAGATAGTTGATTATATTGATGAATTTGTTAAATCAAAAGAAAAAAAATCTGATGTATTTGATATGATGGATATTACTTTTGAACCTATGATTTTAAATAATTTTAATAGAACAAGAGCATTTATAAAAATACAAGATGGATGTAATAATTATTGTTCATACTGTATTATTCCTTATGTTAGAGGTAATGTAAGAAGTAAGAATAAAGAAGATGTATTAAAAGAAGCGAATATTTTAATTGGTGATGGACATAAAGAAATAGTTTTAACAGGAATTCATACAGGTCATTATGGCTCAGATTTAAAAGATTATGGATTTGCTGATTTATTAGAAGAACTATGCAAGATAGATTCATTAGAAAGATTAAGAATTTCATCAATTGAAATTACAGAATTAGATGATAAATTTATGAAGGTTTTAAAAGATAATCCTAAGTTAGTTGATCATATGCATATTCCATTACAATCAGGTAGTGATAATGTTTTAAAAAACATGAATAGAAAATATGATAAAGAGTATTTTATAAATAAAATAAATGATATTAGAAAAATAAGACCTGATATTTCTATAACAACAGATGTTATTGTAGGATTTCCTGGTGAAACAGAAGAAGAGTTTAATGAAACAATTGAAACAATCAAAAAGATTAATTTTACAAAACTACATGTTTTCCCATACTCAAGAAGAAAAGGAACAAAGGCAGATCTTATGGATAATCAAATTGATGAAAGAGTAAAAAAAGAAAGAGTAAAAAAATTAATTGAATTATCAAAAGAATTAGAAATAAATTATATGAATAAGTTTTTAAATAAAGATGTTTTATTTATTCCAGAAGTATATAAAGATGGATATTTAATAGGTCATACAGGTAATTATTTACAAGTTAAAATGAAAGGTTGTAAAGACTTATTAGGAAAAAGTGTAAACATTTCACTAAAAAGTGTTAAGTACCCATATATTTTAGGAGAATAAATTGACTGTAATATATAATTTTGATATATTAAAAATAGGAATAGGGTGATATTATGATTAATTATAAAAAGCTAAGAGAGTTACCAGATTACAATTATTCAATTGAATCAAATGTAGATGAAACAGGTAAACCAGTTTTAACAGTTTATGATTTTAATAATAACAAATTATATGTAGGTAAAGAAGAAGTAGATAAAATTATTGATAGTTATAGAGAAGCTGCTTCTAAAAATCCAGTATTTGCTTCATCTAATTATGATGATGTGAATAATGATGGATATACTGTATGTAAAATTGTTAATAATGAAAAATCTTTTACTATAAGTTCTTTATCAATATCTCCTAATGTTCAAATAGATGATCAATTAAAAATAGTAGATCGTATTACTAAAGATGCTGTTAAAAAGATAAATAAGAATAATAAATTAGTAGATATACAAGATAAAATAGATGCTAAGATAGATTTTGCTAGCCATATAGTTATTGGTGCAGCAGTATTATCTTTATTAGCAGGCGGTTACAATATAGTGAAAGATGTAAAAATTACAGAAGAACCAAAACTTAATAATTATAGTATCCAAGAAGAATGGAAACAACCAGTAGATAATGAAATGGATAAAATAAATAATGAAAGAGAAAAAGAACAAAAAGTAATGCAAGATCATTTAGATCAAGAAATGACATATCCATTTGATGATTTTGCTAATCCAGATTCTAATGTTGTTACAGGCGGAGAATACGTTGGAAATAAAGTTAAAACTTTAACAAATAACTAAGCTATTAAAAATAGCTTTTTCTTTTAGGAGGGTTTATGCATTATATTAAGGGTATTTATAAAAAAGCTATTTTTTCTAATGAAAATGGTTTTGTAATTGGAATTATGAAAGTAGAAGATACAGATGATTCTGAAATGTATTTATATTTAAATAAAACCATTACTTTTACAGGAACATTTGCTAATTTAATAGAAAATGATCGTTATATATTACATGGAAAGACAGTTATTCATCCTAAGTATGGATTTCAATTTAATGTAGATAGCTATGAAAGAGTGAAACCGGAAGATAGAGAATCAATAATTGCTTTTTTATCTAGTGATTTATTTAAAACTATAGGTGTATCAATCGCAACTTCTATAGTAGATAAGTTAGGGGTTAATGCTTTAGATAAAATATTAGAAGAGCCTTCAGTATTAGACGATGTACCAAAATTAAGTCATAAAAAAGCTAAGATAATAATAGAGACTTTAAACAAATATGAAGAAAGTCATAAGACTATTGTTTATCTTAATGAAATAGGTTTTAATTTAAATGATGCTTTACTAATATACAATAAGTTTAAAGGTGATACTATATCTAAAATTGAATCAAATATATATAGTGTATTAGATACTGATTTGCCTATTTCTTTTTTAACAATTGATAGAATAAGTCAAAATATGACTGATGAAATTTCTATAGACAGAATAAAAGCTTGTATAGTTTATAGTATGGAGTATCTTACTAATACAAGTGGTGACACATATCTTTTTTATGATGAAATAAAGAAGATGGTGGAAAACTATTTAAATATCAAAATAGAAGATATTGATTTTAATAATTATATTGATGAATTACGTTATGAAAATAAAATTATAAAAGAAGATGACAAATATTTTATAAAAGAGATCTTTGATTGCGAAAATAATGTGGCTAATAAATTAAAATATTTAGTTAATAATAAATCAAACAATTTAGAATTAGAACCATATTTAGAACAATTAGAATTAGAAGGTAATGTTAAATATAATGATGTCCAAAAGAAAGCTATTTTATCTTCACTAACTAACAATGTAACTATTATAACTGGTGGCCCTGGTACAGGTAAAACTACTATAATAAAAGCAATTGTAGATCTATATATAGCAGCTAATAAATTATCAACTGAAGAAGCTATAAAAAGAATTGCTTTACTAGCGCCTACAGGTAGAGCTAGTAAAAGAATGAGTGAAGCTACTAATTTTAATGCGTCTACTATTCATAGATTTTTAAAATGGAACAAAGAAACTAATTCATTTATGGTAAATGAGTTTAATAAAGATTTAAGTGAACTAATAATTATAGATGAAATGAGTATGATAGATATTGTTTTATTAAATAAATTATTAGAAGGATTAACTATGAATATTAAATTAGTCTTTGTTGGTGATTATAATCAATTACCTAGTGTAGGAGCAGGACAAGTATTAAAAGATTTAATTGATAGTGATGTTATTAATAAGATAGAATTAAAATATTTATATAGACAAAGTGAAGAATCTTTTATACCAACTTTTGCTTCTTTAATAAAAGATAATGAATTAACGGATGATAATTTAATGGATAAATCAGATTTTACGTTCTTAAAATGTAATAAAGATTTAATTGTTAAAAATTTAAAACAAATATGTAATTTGATGATAGAAAAAAATTATGATTATAAAAAAGTACAAATTATGGCTCCTATGTATGCAGGTGTTAATGGGATAGATAATATCAATAAAGAATTACAAGATATTTTTAATCCAAAGACAGAGTTTAAAAGAGAAATAAAAGTAGGAGATGTAATATATAGAGAAAATGATAAGATATTACAACTTAGTAATATGCCAGATGAAAATGTTTATAATGGAGATGTTGGTACAATAAAATATATTAAAGAATCATCTGTGTCAAAAAGTCATAAAAATGAAATTTATGTTGATTTTGATGGCAATATAGTTAGATATTTACCAAGTGATTTTAATAAAATTAAACATGGATATATTATAAGTATTCATAAATCTCAAGGTAGTGAATTTGATACTGTAATATTGCTTTTAAGTACTAGTTATTTTAGAATGTTATATAAAAAATTGTTATATACAGGTATAACTAGAGCAAAAAGAAAACTAATATTATTAGGTGAACCTAATGCTTTAAAGTATGCGATTACTAATGATAATGAAAAGATGCGTAAAACGTCATTAAAAGATAAACTAATTAGTATAGATTAATTTAAATTGTTTAAAATAATAATGTATGTTTATAACATACATTTCATATTTTTTGGCAAGGAGGTATTTTATGAAAAAAATGGACATGATGTATATGTTAATGGGTGGTTGTGCTGTTTTAGCGTATCAAAAATATAAAAAGCCAATGAAAAAAGAAATAGATAAGATGACAAATAAAATTAAAAAGACTAAAAACAATATGCTAGAAAATATGGATTAGAAGAAGAAAAACTTCTTCTTTTTTTAAATAAAACTTTAGTTTATTATAGTTTTATGTTATCATATTAATAGGTGGTAGTATGGATAAAGTAATCGCAGTACTAAAAAAGATTAAAGTAATCCTAACAAGTTTTTTTATAAAAGTATTTAATGCTATTAAAAATGCAATATCAAAAATAGTAACAAATATAAAAAATAAAAAAATGGATATAAAAGAAGTTTTAGAAAAAACTGATAAAAAAATTAAAGCAATAGAAATTAGTTATCCAAATGAATATTCTAAAAATATTCTTAATACATATATTAAACAATTAAAAAAGAAGGTAAATAAACTATCAGATAATAAGATAGCTAAAACTAGAGAAGATGAAAAACTTCTTCAAAAGAAAATAAAACAAATTAATAGTTTAATTGATAAAATAGATAAGTATAAAAATTCTTTAGAAGAACCAATTGTAAAAGAACAAGTTTCTTTTAAACAAAAAAGTGTTAATTTTGCAAGTAAAACAAAAACAACATCTAAACAAGCAATAGGTGCTATTAACAAAACAACAACAAATTTTATTAATAGTAAGTTTGTATTAACTATAAAAATGGCTATTATAAAATTCTTTAAAATGCTAGTTAAATTATTAATAACTTTATTTAAATTAATAGTAGGTTTTATATCTAAAGTAATAATAAACATAAAAGAATTTATTAAACGTAAAAAGAAGAAAAGAAAAGAGAAAAAATTATTAATAGATAATCTTAAATATTTGAATAGAAAAATTAATTTTTCATACGAAAAAATATCAAAGATTAAAAATACTAATAGTTCAACAAGATTAGAAGAATTATTATTCTTAAAAGAAAAAATAATAGATTTACAAGATAATTATATAAAGTTTACAAAAATGAAAGGTTTTAGTAATCTTAGAAAATCTAAAAAAGTTAATTCAATTGATCCAAATCATTTAGTTCATCATGATAAAGCAATTAATGATTTATTAGGTTATTTAGAAAATTCAATTGATGAAACAAGTAAACAAAAAGAGGTAGTAGAACAACCTATAAAAGAAGAGGTAAAACCAGTTAAAAAAGAATTTGTTATTGATCCAAATCAATTATTATTAATTAAAAATAGTATAAAGAAAGATGTAGCAAATTCAATTAAAGAAATCAAAAAAATAAGAAAAGAAGTAGACGATATTCCTTATAAATATCAAAAAGATGCATTACTTTCTAGACTGTCTAATTTTTTTAAATTTTCAATTAAAACCGCTATAACATTAATACCATTTGGAGTGTTTAAAAATAAGTTATATGCTACATTAACAAGTGGTATTATATTAAATAATAAAATTAGATCTATTCAGTCAATTACTAAAAAAACTAATGTTGCATTTGTTAATTATGAAGCATTATTAAATAGTATTACAGATAAAATGAGCTGTTTATCAAATATCAATTATATTTTAGATGATACAGTAACTAGAATAGATTCTATTAATAAAGATTTATTACAAAACTATAATGAAAGTGCAGAATCTTTAAGTTTAATTAAAAATTTAGAAGAAATGAAAATAGATTTATTAGATGAAAATAATAAAATAATCGAAATGATTGATGAAGAAAAAGAAGAAAGAAAGAAAAAATAAGAGGTGATTTTATGGAACTTATAGTTAGTAGAAAAAAAAGAATGTTAGGAATGGCAATTAATTTTCCTGTATATTTAGATGGAGAGAAAATAGGAACTTTGAAGAATGGTTCAAAAGTAACTGCACCTATAACACCAGGTAAACATGTTGTTACAATTAAATCTCTTGAAAAAAAAGTAGAACAAGGGCTTATTGTAAAAGAAGATACTAAGAGTGTTGAAATAAAAGCTACACTTAAAATGGGCATACTAGCAGGTAGAGTTGTATTAGAAGACATAATATATAATTAAGAGTAGAGATACTCTTTTTGTTTTGTAATTAATATGGTATAATCTTAGTGTGTCAGTGAAGAAAAGAAACTGGTGATACTATGGAGAAATTTTATTTTGAATTGCCTTCAATAAAAAGAAAAGAAGATATTTTAGATTTTTTAGATGAGTTTGTAAAATATGGCTCTGATCTTAATGGTGCGGGAGCATTAGATAAAATATATGAAGGCTATACATTTGAAGAGGCTCTTGATAGATGCTTAAAAACTGAAAATGAAGAATATGCTAGAAGTATTAATAGGTGTCCTGGAAAAGTGTTTCTTTTAATTAGAGAAAAAGATAATAAAATTGTTGGATGTATTAATTTAAGATGGAATCTAACTGAAGAAGTACTTAAGTTTGGTGGTCATATAGGTTATAGTATTAGACCAACTGAAAGAAAAAAAGGTTATAATAAAATTAATTTATATCTTATATTAAAAGAAGCAAAGAAAATAGGTTTAGATAAAGTAATGCTAGATTGTAGCGTAAATAATATAGGTTCTGATAAAACAATAAAAGCATTAGGTGGGGTTTTAGAAAGATGCGAAGTAGATCCATGGGATAATGAACTTACTAATGTATATTGGATTGATGTCAATAGTTCTTTAGAAAAATATAAAGATATATATGAACAATATATTTTAAAATAAAGAAGATGATATGAATGAAAATAAAACTAATATAAACTGGTTGGCTTGTAATATGCCGACAAATTTAATATTAACAAAAAAGAGGTGATTATATGATATCTTTAACTGAATATAAACAGTATCTGATCAGTGTTTGTCACTGGCCAATAGATCATGATATTGCTGAAATTGAGAAAAGAAAGAATATAATGAATAAGAGATATTCAGATGAATATTTAGAAAAAATCATTTCTGATACATATAGTTTTATATATGATGTTTTAGAATCTGAAACAGTTAAAGATGGTTATTTTGAAAAAGCTGTTGATGATGATACAACTTCATATATAGATTTGAATTTATCTGGTGGTGCGGATTCGGACACTTTATTTGTTGATGATAACACAGGAAGAATAATAAGTAATTATTTGATACATCAAGTTTTGGGAAGGAATTTGATTATTTATATTAAATGTGATGAAATTGAAGATGATAGTGATGAAGATATTTTGAGTTTTTATTTTAGATATTATATTTACATACAAGGATTTCCTGAAAATATTGATAAAGTAAAAGAAAGTATTTTTGGAAAAAGTAAACAATTAAAAAAAAGGAGTTGATAGGGATGAATGAAAATAAAACTAATATAAACTGCCTGTCCTGTATTTATGACGACTATCACTTAAACCCTTATAAAATGGGAGTTTTTAAGAATTGACATCTTGCAAGTTTTAGTAAAAAAGAAAGAAAAATTTGAAAAAATAGGTTAAAATATACTCATTTTTGAGAGGAATTATTGTACTGGCTTGTAATATGCGACATATTTTATATTTATAAAAAGAGGTGAATTTATGGATTATAAATTGATTAAGTCATCTAATGATGATATCGAGAAGTTGATTGACTATAAAAAGAAAACAATTTTTGAATATGCTAAAGATTTATCAGAAAATGAAATTAATAAGATAAATAATTATGTAAAAAATAATGTGCCAAAACTACTTAATAATTATTCTAATATTGTTGTAGATGATAAAGTAGTTGGATGTTTATTATTAACTGATAAAGATGATGGTACATTGTTAGATGAAATATATCTTGAAGAAAAATATAGAAATAAAGGTATAGGAACTAATATTATAAAAGAAGTTATAAACAATAATGATATAATATATTTATGGGTATATAAAGAAAATGTACAGGCTATATCATTGTATAAAAAATTAGGGTTCAATGTTATAGAAGAAACTGAATCTAGATATTATATGAGATATAGTAAATAAAGGAGTTGATCCAAATGAACGAAAATAAAACTAATATAAATTGGTATCCTGGTCATATGGCGAAAACAAAAAGATTAATTAAAGAAAATTTAAGTTTAATTGATGTTGTTTATGAAGTTTTGGATGCTCGTATACCTTATTCTTCTAAAATCATTGATATAGATGATTTAATTAAGAATAAAGAAAAGGTTTTAATAATTAATAAATATGATTTATGTGATAAAAAGGAAACTGATAAGTGGGTTTCATTTTACAAATCAAAAGGTTATAAAGTTGTATGTAGTAATTTGAATGATCATAATAGTGTTAATGAAATATTAAAAAATACTACTGGTGTTTCAAATAGAAGAACTAGAATTTTAATAGTTGGTATACCTAATGTTGGAAAATCAACATTAATAAATAGATTGGTTGGTAAGAAAGCTACTAATGTAGGAAATAAACCAGGTGTTACTAAAAATGTTAATTGGATTAGAATTAATGAGAAATTTGAACTTATGGATACACCAGGAATATTATGGCCTAAATTTGAAAATGATACAGTAGCATTTAATTTATCATCTTTTAGAGCAATTAGAGAAGAAGTTTTACCAATTGGTAAAGTAGTTATTTATATATTAGAAACATTAAATAAATATTATCCAAGTGTTTTAAATGAAAGATATGGTATTTCAGAAATGCCTGAAGATATTTTAGATTGTTTTGATATCATTGGGAAAAGAAGAGGTTGCCTAGTTAAGGGTGGAGAAATTGATTATGACAAAGTTTGTAATGTTGTTATGAATGATATTAATGAATATATAAAAGGAGTAACTTTTGATAGATATGAATAATATAAATGTATTAGCGCTTGCTTATTTAGGTGATTCTGTGTATGAAGTTTATATTAGAAGTTTTTTAATTAACAAAGGAATTGTTAATGTTAATGAATTACAAAATGAAGCAATTAAATATGTTAGTGCGAATGGACAAGCTAAATTTTTAGATATGTTACTTAATGAAAACTTTTTAACAGAAGATGAAATTGATATTGTAAAACGAGGAAGAAATCATAAAAGTCATAAAGCTCCTAAAAATACTTCTGTTTCAGTTTATAAAAATGCTACAGGTTTTGAAACATTAATTGGATATTTATATCTAGATAATAATATTAAGAGAATAGAAGAAATAATTAAATATATTGAAAGTAAGTGATATTATGTATGTTTATGGTAAAAATGTATTAGAAGATGTAATTCAAACAAAAAAGAAAATATTATGTGCATATTTATATAAAAACTATAAAGATCAAAATTATTTGGATTATTTTAAAAAGAATAATATAAAAATTAAGTTTTTAGAGAAATATGAAATGGATAAGATGGTTAATGGATTACATCAAGGTGTTATTTTAAATATAGAAGATTATAAATATGCATCTTTAGAAGATGTATTAGTAAATGAAAATCCTTTATTAGTTATCTTAGACCATTTAGAAGATCCTCATAATTTAGGTGCGATAATTCGTACTTGTGAGGCTGCTAAAGTAGATGGTATTATTATTCCAAAAGATCGTAGTGTAGAAGTAAATGCTACTGTATATAAAACTAGTGTAGGAACAGTTGATAGAGTAAAAATAGTACAAGTTACTAATATTGTTAATACAATTAATGACTTAAAGAAAAAGGGATTTTGGATTACTGGTACAGATATGAATGGTACAAATTATAGAGATATTGATTATAATGGTAAATCAGCTATTGTAATTGGAAATGAAGGACATGGTATGTCTAGATTAGTAAAAGAAAATGTTGATTTTATTGCGACTATTCCAATGAAAGGACAAGTTAATAGTTTAAATGCTTCTGTTGCTGCAGGTATAATTATTTTTGAAGCAGTAGCAAAAAGAGAGTTGGGATAATTTGAAATATAAAGAATATAATGATAATGAAATAATTAATTACATTAGTGAGGGTAATGAAGAGGCTATTAATTTGATATATGAAAAATATAAACCTCTTATTTCAAAAATAGCTACAAGATTATATAAAAAGTATTGTGCAAATACTGGTCTTGAAATTAATGATTTAGAACAAGAAGGTATGGTTGCTTTATCTAGTGCTATTAATTATTATCAAGATTCAAAAGATGCTTGCTTTTATACATATGCGAAGACATGTATTGAAAGAAAAATTATTAGTGCAGTAATAGGTGCTAGAAGACAAAAGCATAAAATTTTAAATGATTCCATTTCTTTTGAAGTTAATATAGGTGATACTGATTTAAACTTAAACTTAATTTTAAAAGATGAAAAAAATATACCTGAAAACATTGTAATAGGTCGTGAAAGTAATAAAGAGTTAATGGAAAAAATAGAAAAAGTTTTAACTGATTTTGAATTAAAAGTATTACAACTTAGAATGGATGGCTTTGATTATAAACAAATATCTGAAATTGTAGAAAAAGATATTAAAGCTGTTGATAATGCAATATATAGAATTAGAAATAAAATAAAAAAAATAATTGAATAAAAAAATGTTTGAAAATATCAAAAAATATGCTATACTTATTATGATATGTATAAAAGAATAAAAGGGAGATGTTATTATGATGGAAGATAACATTAATGTTAATGATGATTTTTTAAATAAAGATACTATTTTAGATGATGGTGAGTTTTTAGATACTGTTAATGATAAATCGTATGATTTTGATGATGTTTTTAAATCTAATGATGACGATGTTCTACCTTTTGAAAATAGTAATCAAATAACAACTCCAGAACCAGAAGAAGTAACGAAATTAGATTTTGATGATATACAAGATGGAGTGCCAAAAGAAGTTCATATTGATCATTTAAATGAAGAGGAAGAAAAAGAAGAAAAATTAAAAACAGAAGAAGTTAAAGAACCAGTAGAGAAAGTATCTCAAGAAGATATGCCTTCATTTGATTCAATGTTTGATTCTTTATATGAAAATGTTAATGGTGCAAATAATTTTATTAGTGATTTATTAGAACAAAAAAAATCTATTGAAGATAAAGTTAATGAGGAACAAAGAAAATTAGAAGCAGAAAAAGCTGAATTTGAAGAATATAAAAATAAGGAATTAGAAAATATAGAATCAGCTAAAAGACAATGTCAAGAATATATTGAAACAGAAAAACAACGTTTAAAAAATGAAGAAGAACAATTCAATAATAATTTAGAATCTTCTCTTATAGATAAAAAATTAAAAGAAGAAAAATTAGAAATTGCTATTAAAAAGTTTGAATCTGATAAAGAACAATTTGAAAATTACAAAGATCTAGAATTAAAAAAATTAGATTCAATAAAACAACAATTAGAATCAGAAAGAGAACAATTCTTAAAGACTAAAGAATTAGAAGAAAAGAGACTTGAATTAGAAAGTAAGAATCTATCACAAAGCTGTGCAAGATTCAAAGATTTAGTTAATAAATTCAATTCAGGTATTGGACAATTACCAGAAGAATAATAGAAGAAATAAATGGATGTTTATTTCTTTTTAATTTTTTTGGCTATTGACATAAAAAAAATATTAGTGTATAAAATAGAATATAAAAAGGACGTGGATTATGACAAAAAAATTAGTTATAGTGGAATCACCAGCAAAAACAAAAACTATTGGTAAATATTTAGGAAGTGACTATAAAGTTGTTTCTTCTAAGGGACATATTCGTGATTTAGCGACTAGTGGAAAATTTGGATTAGGTGTAGATGTAGAAAATGATTTTAAGCCTAATTATGTTACAATCAAGGGTAAGAAAAAAGTAATAGATGAATTAAAAAAAGATGTTAAAAGTTCAGATTTTGTTTATCTAGCAACCGACCCAGACCGTGAAGGGGAAGCAATATCATGGCACTTATTTGATGTTTTAAAAATAGATGAGGAAAAATATAATAGAATTGTATTTAATGAAATAACTAAAAATGCAGTTTTAGAGGCACTAGAGCATCCTAGAAAAATAGATAATGACTTAGTTAATTCACAAGAAACAAGAAGAATTTTAGATCGTATTATTGGATTCCGTTTATCAAAGTTAATGCAATATAAAACAAGTGGAAGTAGTGCTGGTCGTGTTCAATCAGTAGCTCTTAAATTAATTGTTGATAGAGAAAGAGAAATAAATGCTTTTATAAAAGAAGAGTATTGGACAATAATAGCTAATTTTCCAGATTTTGATTCTACTTTAGAAAGTTATAATCATAAAAAAATAGAAATAAAAAATGAATTAGAAGCTAATGAAATATTAGATAAGTTATCAAATACTTTTAAAATAGAAAGTGTTGATAAACGTGAAAAATCAAAAGCAACTAAGTTTCCTTTTATTACATCAACTTTACAACAAGAAGCATCATCAAAATTAAATATGAATGCTAAAAAAACAATGATGATAGCACAAAAACTATATGAAGGAATTGAACTTGCTGATGAAACAGTTGGTTTAATTACTTATATGCGTACTGATTCAACTCGTTTATCGCAAGATTTTATTAATGAAACAAAAACTTATATTAAAACAAAATATGGTGAAGAATATGTTGGTGTTGTTAAAAAATCAAAAAGCAAAGATAATGTTCAAGATGCTCATGAAGCAATAAGACCAACAAGTATTAAAAGAACGCCTGAATCAGTAAAACCTTATTTAAGTGATGATGAATTTAAATTATATCGATTAATATACTATCGTGCACTTGCATATCTTATGGCTCCTGCTAAAGTAGAAGCTACTACTATAATTTTAGATAATAATAATTATCAATTTAAAACAACTGGTCAAACATTAGTTTTTGATGGTTATTTAAAGGTATATAGTGATTATGAAGATACTAAGGAAACTAATTTACCACCACTTGCTAATTACAAATCAAATGTATTAGTATGTGAAGATATTAAAAAGGAACAACATTTTACTCAACCACCAGCTCGTTATACAGAAGCAAAATTAGTAAAAGCAATGGAAGAGTTAGGAATAGGTAGACCTAGTACTTATGCAACTATAATGAGTAATATTAAAGATCGTGGATATGCTAATATAGTTGAAAAGAAATTTGTTCCAACAGAAATAGGAATTGAAGTAACTGATAAATTACAAGAGTTTTTCTCATCAATTATAAATGTTGAATATACAGCTTTAATGGAAAAGGATTTAGATTTAATCGCAGATGGAAAACTTGTTTGGAATAAAACCTTAGAGGAATTTTATAATAAATTTGAACCATTAGTAGAAGTTGCTTTTAAGGATATGGAAAAACAAGCTCCAGAAGAAGTAGGAGAAGAGTGTCCAAATTGTGGTAGTCCTTTGGTAATAAGAAAAGGTAAATATGGTAAATTTATTGCTTGTTCTAATTATCCTGAATGTAAATATATTAAACAGGATGAAAAACAAGAAGAAGAAATATGTGATTGTCCAAAATGTGATGGTAAAATAGTAATGAAAAAATCTCGTAAGGGAAAAATATTCTATGGATGCAACAATTATCCAAAATGTAAATGTGCATATTGGGATAAACCAACAGGAGAAGAATGCCCTGAATGTAAAGAAATGTTAATAATTACTAAAAAGAATGAAAAAAAATGCAGTAATTGTGATTATACACAATAAACTGCTTTTTTTATGTTATAATATAGTTGGTGATAGTATGAATGGTAGATATAGTTTAATGGTTAGAGATTTAGATACTTCAAGTGTAATAACAATAAAATTGCCAACATTAATAATTGATGAAAATGGAAATAAAAATTATAATAATGAGGATGCTAAGACAAAAGCTACATTACCATATATTGATAGTATAACTCAAAAATATACAAAAGAAGGTTTAGTGAATGCATTAAATAATGCACATTATATTAATTCATTTAATGTGGATATTTTTATATCTTATCGTCATGATGATGCTATTCACTATGTAGAAGCATTATTTAAAAATGATCCTGCTTTTTATAGATTAACAGATAATTTTAATTCAAATATAAAATTAGATAATGATTTGTTTACTAAAACATGTTTAGTTTGGTATGACAAATTAAAAAGTGAAAAATTTAGAAATTTTATTAAAAAAAGTAATAAAATAAATAATCATATAAAAGATAATATTAATAATAAATATAGAATTGATAATGTTAATGATCATTTTTATGAAAAAAAGATAA
>CAMOVA010000004.1 GCA_946626905.1 uncultured Bacillota bacterium
GATGTACATAAGAATGATAATCAATCATTATTTGGTATAGTTCAAGGTGGAGAATATGAAGATTTAAGAAAATATTCAGCAGAAGAAACTGTTAAAATGGATTTTGATGGATATAGTATTGGTGGTACAAGTGTTGGTGAAGATAAAGAAACAATGTATAAGATGATAGATTATGCAGTTAAATATTTACCAGAAGATAAACCTAGATATTTAATGGGTGTAGGAGATCCAGTAGATATATTAGAGGGTGTTGAAAGAGGAATAGATATGTTTGACTGTGTTTTACCAACACGTATAGCACGTCATGGTAATGCTTTTACTAAAACAGGTAAGATAAATATAAAAAATGCTAAATATAAAGAAGATTTTACTCCTTTAGATGATTGTGATTGTTATGCTTGCCGTAATTATACAAAAGCATATATTAGACATTTAATAGTTGCTAATGAAACATTTGGGCAACGTTTGCTTTCAATACATAATATTAGATTTTTAATTAAATTAACTGAAGACATAAGAGAAGCTATTAAAGAAGATAGATTTAAAGAATTTAAAGAAGAATTTTTAAATACATACAAATAAAAAAGAGTTTAACTCTTTTTTTTGCTTATTCCAATCATACTTCCTGCCATAGAACTTACAATTATTATTACATAGTATAACAACATTTTTATATTTAAAGATGTTTTTAATAATAGTGTTAATATAAAAAATATAGTTATTAAAATGATTCCTTGTTTTATTCCTTCTAGCCAACCTTTCTTTTTAGTATTTTTACCAACTATGAAGCCACCTATTATAACAGATATAATAATAACTATTATTTTTAAAGTAGAAATAGTTTGTTCTTTAACAATATCAAAATAAGATAGTACAGTAATTAGTGTGGTTAATACTAATAAAGATACAAAAGTGTAAGCAATACTTTTTAAAACAGTTTTTAAATATTTCATAATATCCTCCTATTTAAAAATATGAGTGAATAATTTTTTTATGAAAATACATAATAAAATAGGTGATAATATGTTTATATCTGTTTTATTTAAAACAATATTTTTATATTTTTTTATAGTTACTGCTTATAGAATTATGGGTAAGAAAGAAGTAGGAGAATTAAGTATAATTGATTTAATTGTTACAATTTTGATTGCTGATTTCGCAGCTATATGTATTGAAAACTATAATAAATCTTTTTTAGTTTCATTAATACCTATAGTAACAATAGTGATAATGCAGATAGGATTAAGTTATTTTTCTTTAAAAAGTAATAAGTTTAGAAATTTAATTGAAGGGAAACCTAGTGTTATTATAAAAGCAGGTAAAATTTGTTTTAAAGAAATGTCTAAAATACGTTATAGTTTAGATGATTTAATTAGTCAATTAAGAGATAAGGGTATTAAAAGTATAGAAGAAGTTGATTATGCAGTATTAGAAAATAGTGGGACATTATCTGTTTTTCCTAATGAAAAAAATTATCCGATGCCTATAATTTTAGATGGAGTAATTGATTATAATGTTTTAAAAGAAATTAATAAAACAAGTTTGTGGTTACATAAAATACTAGCTGATAGAGATATAAAATTAGAAGATGTTTTTTATGCTTTTTATTCTTCTGATAAAACTTATATAATAAAAAAGAGTGATTTAATTTAATTTGCATGTTATAATTAATTAGGTGGTAAAAATGGATAAATTGATTATAGGATCACATGTATCATATAAAACAGACGAAGGATTAATTGGTAGCGTTAAAGAAGCTATAAGTTATGGAGAAACTACTTTTATGTTTTATACAGGAGCTCCACAAAATACTAATAGATCTCCTATTGATAAAGATAAAACAAAAAAGGCAATTGAGTTAATGAAAGAGAACAATATTGATCTTAAAAATGTTGTTGTACATGCTCCTTATATAATAAATCCAGCAAATTATAATAATAGAGATTTTTGTATTAGTTTTTTAAAACAAGAAATTAAAAGAGTAGAAGAATTTGGTGTAACTAAATTAGTATTACATCCTGGAAGTCATGTTGGTGCTGGAATAGAAGAAGGAATTAAAAATATCATAAGTGTATTAAATGAAACATTAGATGCTTCAACAAATGTTGATGTTTGTTTAGAAACTATGGCTGGTAAAGGTAGTGAACTTGGTACAAGTTTTGAACAATTAAAACAAATAATTGATGGTGTTAAATATAATGACAAGCTTAAAGTGTGTTTAGATACTTGTCATATTAGTGATGCTGGATATGATTTAAATGATTTTGATCAAGTATTAAATGAATTTGATAATATTATTGGTCTACAAAAATTAGCTTGTATTCATGTCAATGATAGTAAAAATATAAAAGGTTCACATAAAGATAGACATGAAAATATAGGTCTTGGTACTATTGGTTTTTCTAATTTACTTAATGTTATTTATAATGAAAAATTAGTTAATATTCCTAAAATTTTAGAAACACCATATGTTACTGATATTGATACTAACAAAAGAGCTTATCCACCATTTAAGTTTGAAATAAACATGATAAAAGAAAAGAAAATGAATTATGATTTAGTAGAAGATGTTCGTAATTATTATAATTAAGAATATCTTTTTTTTACTTGTTTTTTTCAAAAATAAATATTATAATTAAATTGGTAATATATTTACCAATTGGAATATGGAGGTAATTTATGGATAGTATACTTTTCTCCATAATACTAGTTTTAATTGGACTTTTTGTTGGAATAATTACTATGATTATTTTCAACTATATTAAAAATGCCTCTGCAGAATCTAAAGCAAATAGAATGATAGAAAAGGCTAAGAAAGAAGCCGAAAAAGCAAAAAGAGATAGTATTGTAGAAGCAAGAGAGGAATCTCATCGTATAAAAGTAGACACAGATAATTATATCAAAGAAAAGAAAGAAGAAATTAAAGAATCTGAAGATAGATTATTAGCACGTGAAGAAAACATCGATAGAAGAGATCAAAACATGCAAAAACGTGAACAACTTTTAGATGAAAAAGAAAATAATCTTTTAAAGAAGCAAAAAGATATTCAAAATGAACAAGTAAAAGTGGAAGAGATAAAAAAACAACAAATAGATGAATTAGAAAAAGTATCTGGTTTATCTAAAAAAGATGCTAAAGAAATGGTTCTTAAAAAAGTAGAAGAAATGATGAATCTTGAAATAGCAAGTTACATCAAAGAAAGAGAAACAGAAGCAAAATTAGAAGCTGATAAAAAAGCAAAAGAAATGTTAGTTTCTTGTATGCAAAGATATGCTGCTGATGTTTCGAATGAACAAACAGTTACAGTTGTAGAACTACCAAATGATGAAATGAAAGGTAGAATTATTGGTAGAGAAGGAAGAAATATTAGAACAATAGAAGCTGTTACAGGAGTTGATTTAATAATTGATGATACTCCAGAAGCTATTGTTTTATCTTCATTTGATCCATATCGTAGAGAAATCGCAAGAGTTACACTAGAAACATTAATTAAGGATGGAAGAATTCATCCAACTAGAATAGAAGAATTATATGATAAAGTAACTAATGATATGAATGTTAAAATAAGAGAATATGGTGAGTCTGCATTATTTGAATTAGGGCTTACTAAAATGGATCCAGAGTTAATGGAGTTAGTTGGTAAATTACATTTTAGAACAAGTTTTGGTCAAAATGTTTTACAACATTCTCTTGAAGTTGCACAACTTTCTGGTTTATTAGCTGCTGAAATGGGTGAAAATGAAAACTTAGCTAAAAGAGCTGGACTTTTACACGATATAGGAAAAGCTATTGACCATGAAGTAGAAGGAAGTCATGTTACATTAGGTAGTGATATTGCTAAAAAATATAAAGAAAATGATACAGTTATAAATGCTATTGAATCACATCATGGTGATACAGATGCAACTAGTGTTATTTCAGTAATTGTAGCAATCGCAGATGCATTATCCGCATCTCGTCCAGGTGCAAGAAATGATTCTTTAGAAAACTATATTAAGCGTTTAGAGGATCTAGAAAAAATCGCAACTGATACAGATGGTGTAGAAAAATCTTATGCTGTACAAGCAGGTAGAGAAATAAGAGTAATTGTAAAACCTGAAGAAATAGATGATTTAGGAAGTTATAAAATAGCTCGCGATATTAAGAATAAAATTGAAGAAAATCTTCAATATCCTGGAACAATTAAAGTTACAGTAATAAGAGAAACAAGGGCCATTGAAGAAGCAAAATAAAATAAAAAAATATAGGAAAAGCCTATATTTTTTTTATTTTTTATTTTATAATAGTAATAGGTGAAAATATGAAAAAAACTATCAGAGATTATGAATTAGAAAATAAAAAAGTTATTATTAGAGTTGATTTTAATGTTCCAATAAGTGATGGTAAAATTACTGATGATAATAGAATTATTCAAAGTTTAGATACAATTAAATATGCGAAAGAACAAGGCGCTAAAATTATATTAATGTCTCACTTGGGTAGAATAAAAAGTGAAGAAGATAAAGAAAAAAATTCTTTAAAAATAGTTGCTTCATATTTAAGTAAAATATTAAATGATGATGTTTTATTTTCTGAGTCAACTAGAGGAGATGAATTAGAAGATCTTATTAATAATTTAAATCCTGGTGAAATAGTGTTAATGGAAAATACTAGATATGAAGATTTAGATGGAAATAAAGAAAGTTCTAATGATCCTGAACTTGGTGAGTATTGGGCAAGTTTAGGAGACATTTTTATAAATGATGCATTTGGTACAAGTCATAGATCACATGCTTCAAATGTAGGAATCGCATCTCATTTACCTAGTGGTATTGGTTTTTTAATTGAAAAAGAATTGAATGCATTAAGTGTTTTAGATAATCCTGAAAGACCATTTGTAGTTATTTTAGGAGGATCTAAAGTTAGTGATAAAATAGGTGTTATAAAAAATCTAGTAAATGTAGCTGACTATATATTAATAGGTGGAGGAATGGCATATACATTTTTAAAAGCTAGTGGTTTATCTATTGGTAAATCATTATTAGATAGTGAAAATATTTCTTTCTGTGAAGAAATGTTAAATAAATATAGAGATAAACTTATATTACCTATAGATAGTGTTAATGCTAAAGAAATAAGCGAAAATGCAAGTACTAATGAATGTTTTATTTCTGATATAAAAGAAGATGATATAGGACTAGATATAGGTCATTCAACTATTAAACTATTTAAACAATATTTAAATGACAGTAAAACTGTTATATGGAATGGTCCAGTTGGATATAGTGAAATAGAACAATTTAGTAATGGTACTAAAGAGTTATGTGAAGCACTTAAAAATATAGATGCTATTAAAATTATAGGTGGTGGAGATACTGCTGCTGCTGTTATTAATTTTGGATTTAAAGATGCATTTAATCATATATCAACAGGAGGTGGAGCATCACTTGAATATCTTGAAGGAAAAAGTCTTCCAGGTATAGAAATTATTAGTGATAAGTAAAATGAAAAAGAAGAGTAAGTTTTTAAATTATATTTTATTATTTGGTGTAACATGTATAGTTTTATATTTTTCTTTAAAAGATAATTATAAAGAAATTTTAAAAGTAGTTAGAACTTTAAATAAGGGATGGTTATTAGTTGCATTTTTCTTAATAACATCTTATTGGTTTTTTAAAGCAATCGCACTTAAAAGTATAATAAAGAAATTTAAGCGAGGTTATAAGTTTAGACATGCATTTAAATTTATTTTACAAATTAATTTCTTTAATGCAATTACACCATTTTCAAGTGGTGGACAACCTTTTGAAATTTATTATTTGAAAAAAGAAAAGATTAAATTAGCTGATGTTACTACAATAGTTATTGAACAATTTGTTGTATATCAAGTTGCTTTAGTATTACTAGGATTAATCGCAATTATATCAAATCATATTTTTGGTATATTCCCTAATAGTAGTATTTTAAAACATTTAGTAACTTTAGGATTTATAATAAATACTTTAGTTACAGTAGTATTATTTATGTTAGCATTTACTACTAAGACTAATAAATTTATTATTAATAAGTTTATTGATATTGGTTATAAATTAAAATTAATTAAAGACAAAGAAAAGAAATCAAAACATGTTAATACATATATAATGGATTTACATGATGGTACTAAAAAATTACTAGAAAATAAAAAAGCATTTGCTGGAATGATTTTAGCTAATTTTATGGGACTTGTTTGTTTATATTTAGTTCCATTAGCAATCATATATGCAACTGGCGATTATAATAGTGTTAATGGTTTAACATGTATTATAGCTTCTGCATATGTAATGCTTATTGGTTCATTTGTTCCAATTCCTGGTGGTACAGGAGGACTTGAATATGGATTTATTAGTTTCTATGGCTATTTCATAAAAGGTACAAGTTTAACTGCAGTAATGATAACTTGGAGATTTATTACATATTATATTCCTATGATAATAGGAGCGCTTGCTGTTAATGTTAAAAAAAGAGGTGAAGTATGAGAATAGGTATATTTACTGATACATATCCTCCATACATAAATGGAGTATCAACAAGTATAGCAATGCTTGAAAAAGGTTTAAGAGAAATGGGACATGAAGTTTTCATTGTTACTGTTAATCCAGAAAATATGTCTTATAAATATGAAGATGATGAAAGAATTATAAGAATACCTGGTATTCCTATAGGAATCTATGATTATAGATTAACTGGAATATATCCTTTAAGAGCAATCAATAAAATAAAAAAATGGGATCTTGATATAATTCATTCTCACACTGAATTTGGAGTAGGAACTTTCGCAAGAATAGTCGCAAAACAATTTAATATTCCATTAGTTCATACATATCATACTATGTATGAAGATTATGTATATTATATAACTAAAGGATATTTTGATAAATCAAGTAAGAAGATTGTTGAATATTTAACAAAATTCTATTGTGACAAAACAGCTAAAGCACTTATTGTCCCAAGTCAAAAAACATATGATATGTTTAAACAAAAATATAAATTTGATAAAGATATTCATATTGTTCCAACAGGGATTGATATCGATAGATTTAAAAAAGAAAAGATAGATAAACAAGAATTAGAATCATTAAAGAAAGAATTAGGTATTAAAAAAGATGATTTTGTTATTCTATTTGTTGGTAGAATTGCACAAGAAAAGAATATAGATTTACTATTAAAAAGCCATGTAAAAATAATTGGAAAACATCCTAATGCTAAATTAGTAATAGTTGGTAGTGGACCTGATTATGAACATTACATAGAAATGGCTAAAAAATTAAAAATAGATAGTAATGTTATATTTACAAGTTCAATACCTTGGGAAGAAATTCCAATTTATTATGCATTAGGAGATGTATTCACAACCGCATCTAATACAGAAACACAAGGTTTAACTTTAATAGAAGCAATGGCTGGAAGTGTACCAGTTGTATGTTTAAAAGATAAAAGTTTTGAAGATATATTATTAGATGGTAAAAATGGTAAATACTTTACTAATGAATCAGAGTATATCTCAAGCATGAATTATTTAATAGAAAATCCTAGTGATTTAGAAACTATGAGTGAACAAGCTAGAATTACTAGTGAAATGCATTCAATTGGATTCTTTGCTAAAAGTGTTCTAAATGTTTATAAAGAAGCAATAGGTGTAGAGAAAAAAGGTTTCTTAGATAGAATAAAAGAGAAGATTAGAAAATGAAAAAATTAGTTGTTTGTAATTTAAAAATGAATATGTTGAAAACTGACATTGATAATTATTTAAAAGGATTAGAAGATTATGATTTAGATAATGTAGTTATTTGTCCTACATCAATATATGTCCCATATTTTTTAAATAAAAAATTAAATGTTGGTGTTCAAAATATATCTAGATATGAAAAAGGTTCTTACACTGGTCAAGTATCAGCTATGCAAGTGGCTAGTTTAGGAATTAAGTATTCATTAATTGGTCATGCTGAAACAAATAATGATGACTATGAAATAAATGAAAAAATTAAATTATGTTTAGATAATAATATTAAACCAATAATTTGTATTGGTGAAGAAACTAAATCTAATATAGAAGATACACTAAAATGTTTAGAACAAAAAATGGGTGTTATTTTAAATAATATTAATAATGAAGTTATAATAGCTTATGAACCTAAATGGATGATAGGATCTAATAATGATATATCTACAGATTCTTTACAGGTTATTATTAATTTTATTAAAAATTATTTAATTAGCCATAATATAAATGGTATAATAATATATGGTGGTGGAATTACTGAATCTAATATTAAATCAGTATTGAGTATTTCAAATATAGATGGAGTATTAATAGGAAATGCATCACTTGAAGTATCAAAGTTGTTAAAAATTATAGAAGTTACTGTTTAGTAACTTTTTTATTTGTTTCGACAAAATACGATAATTATTCTCAGTAGTATATTGTATATTTAAACTAGAGAGGGAGATTTATATGAATAAAATAAAAGTTTTAATGATAGATGATAATAAAAAATTAGTAGATATGATTAAAGAGTATTTTAAAGAAGACAAGCAAGTTGATATTTCATTAACTGCATTCGATGGAAAAGAAGGTATTGAAGTAATTGAAAAAAGCATTAATAAATATGATGTTATATTATTAGATTTAATAATGCCTAATCGTGATGGAATGTATGTTTTAGAAGAAATGAAAAAACGAAATATAAATAAAAAAGTTATCGTACAAACAAGTTATAATAGTCCAGATGTAATAAGTGAAGTATCTAGTTATGGTGTAGAATACTTTATTTTAAAACCTTATGAATTATCAGATTTACATAAAAGAATAGTAAATATTTTTGAAGAAAAACCAAAAAGCGTTTCATTAGCTTCTAACCATCTTCATATTTCTATAACAAAGGTTCTGCACGAATTAGGAATTCCATCTCATATAAAAGGATATCAATATATTAGGGAAGCTATAAGCATAGTTTATGAACGTCCTGAAACTATAGGTGGGATTACTAAGGAATTATATCCGGAATTAGCCTCTAAATTTGATACAACAGTTTCTAGAGTTGAAAGAGCTATAAGACATGCGATAGAAGTTAGTTGGAATAGAGGAAGTTGGGATTTGATGGAAGATATTTTTGGACATAGTGTTGACATTGATAAAGCAAAGCCGACAAATAGTGAGTTTATAGTTACAATTGCTGATAAACTAAAATTAGATAGGATACAAATAGCAGTCTAAAACTAAATAACTATTTAGTTTTTTTTTATAATATGTTATAATGTTAAAAGGTGATTATATGACAAAGAAAAACAAACAAAAAAAGAAAATTAACTTAATTAGTAGAATGATATGGCTAATGTTTATAATATTATTAATTGTATTTATGGGTCTTGTTATAAACTTAAATATTTTACCCGCACAATATTTTTCATTATTAATAGTAGCTGTAGTAATATTATCTTTAATTTTATCAGGAATACTTTTGTTTCCTAAGGTAAAATCAAAAATAAAGATAATAGGTATTATATTTGCTTTACTTATTAATGGTGTGTTTGTATTTGGTATTACTAAGTTATACTCAACAATAGATTTTTTAAATGGTATAACAGATGATAAATATCAAACAGAAAACTATTTTGTTATTGTTAGAAATGATTCAAAATATAGTAGTTTAGAAGATTTAAACAATAAAAAAATGGGTATATTTAATAGTACTGCTGGTTCTTATAAATCAGCTCGTAAACAAATTTTATCAAAAACAAATACTAGAAATATTGATTATCAAGATAACTTAATATTAGGTGATGATTTACTAGATAGAAAAGTAGATGCCATCTTTGTTAGTGAAGGTTATAGAGATAATATGGTAGAAGAAATAGATGCATTCGCAGCTAATACTAAAATAATTCATACAATCTCAATTAAAACAAAAAGTAAAAGTATAGTTAAAAAAGTAAAAGTTACTGAAGAATCATTTAATATATTTATAAGTGGTATTGATACATATGGTAAAATATCATCTGTATCTAGAAGTGATGTTAATATGATTGTTACTGTTAACCCAAACACTCATCAAATATTACTAACTTCAATTCCAAGAGATTATTATGTTCAATTAAATGGTACTACAGGACGTAAAGATAAATTAACTCATGCTGGAATGTATGGTGTAGATAAGAGTGTTAAAACACTTGAAGATTTATTCCAAATTGATATAAATTATTATGCTAAAGTAAACTTCTCAACACTTGTAAAAGTAGTAGATATTATAGGTGGTATTGATGTTTATTCTGATGCATCATTTATTCCTTGGACAGATAGAACTGTAAGAATAAGAAAAGGAAATATGCATATGAATGGTAAAACAGCTTTAGCGTTTGCTAGAGAAAGACATGCATATAGAGAAGGAGATAGACATAGAGTTAAAAATCAACAAGATGTATTTACAGCTATTATGAACAAAATGTTATCTTCAGAAACATTATTAAGAAAATATGATAGTTTATTAGGTACTTTAAAAAATAGTTTCCAAACAAATATGGATCAAGGCGATTTAAAAAGTTTAATTAGAACTCAAATAAGAAAGATGCCTAAGTGGACTATAATTAGTCAAAGTGTTAATGGAACTGACAGTAGTAATTATACATATTCATATCCAACTCAAAAATTATATGTTATGGAACCAGATATGAAAACAGTTACTGCAGCAACAGCTAAGATAAAAGAAGTATTTGAAGCAAAATAGGAGGGTTTTATGGGAAGAGCTTATGAAGTAAGAAAAGCTAGCATTCAAAAAACAGGTGCAGCTAAAGCAAAACTATATTCAATGTATGCTCGTGAAATTTATGATGCAGCAAAACGTGGTGGAACTGATCCAAGTTCAAATGCATCATTAAAAAGATTAATGGAGCGTGCAAAAAAAGAACAAGTTCCTGCAGATATTATTAAAAGAGCAATTGATAAAGTTAATAGTGGTGCAGATGAATCTTATGAAAAGGTAAGTTATGAGATTTTTGGACCAAATGGTTCTACATTAATAGTTGAATGTTTAACTGATAATGTTAATAGATCTATTAGTGATGTAAAGGCAGCATTAAATAAATGTAAATGCAAAATGGGAGTTCAAGGATCTGTATCATTTAATTATGATAACTTATGTGTTATAGGAGTTAAAGGTTTAGATGAAGAAACTATAATGGATGCTATTATAGAAGCTGGTTTAGATATTGATGATATAGAAACTAGTGATGATATGGTTATAATATATGGTAACCCTAAAGACTTACATGCTTTAAAAGAAGCAATATTAAAAGTACAACCTGTAGAATTTGAAATTGATGAAATAGGAATGTATCCAAAAGATAAAATATCTCTAACAGGTGAAGATAAAGAAATTTTTGATAGACTTATCAATATGTTAGAAGAATGTGATGACGTTCAAAATATATATCATAATGTAGAAGACTAGTTTATCTAGTCTTTTTAGAAGGAGTAATATGAATAAAGATATAATTGAAAATATAAGTAAAGATTTAAATATAAAACAAAGTCAAGCAGAAAAAACATTAGAATTATTAATGGAAGGAAATACTATTCCTTTTATAGCTCGTTATCGTAAAGAAGCAACTGGTGCTTTAACAGAAGAACAAATCAAAAGTATTAATGAAGTTTATGAATATGAAGTTAATCTTTTAAAGAGAAAAGAAGATGTTATAAGACTGATTGATGAAAAAGGCTTAATGACAGATGAATTAAAAAATAAAATAATGAGTGCAACTAAATTAGTAGAAGTAGAAGATTTATATAGACCATATAAAGAAAAGAAAAAAACTAAAGCTACTGACGCTATTAACAATGGATTAGAACCTTTAGCAAAACAAATTATGGCTTTTCCAACTACTGGTTCTTTAGAAGAAATCGCATCAAAATATATAAATGATAAAGTAGAAAATATAGAAAAAGCTATAGAAGGAGCAATGTATATTATTGCTGAATGGATAAGTGATAATGCTTATTATAGAAAATGGATTAGAAATTTCACATATCATAATGGAGTACTTAAAACTAAAGTAAAAAAAGATAATGATGATACAAATAAAGTATATGAAATGTATTATGATTATTCTGAAGCAGTAAAAGAAATTAAACCACATAGAGTACTTGCTGTTAATAGAGCTGAAAAAGAGAAAGTAATAACTGTTAATATAGAAATAGATAAAGATAAAATATATGAATTTTTAGAAAGTAAAATTATTAAAAATGATAAATCATATGTATGTGATACTGTTAAATTAGCAATCAAAGATTCATATAAGAGATTAATAGAACCATCAATAGAAAGAGAAATCAGAACAGATTTAAAAGAAAAAGCAGATATATCTGCTATAGATAATTTTAGTAAAAACCTAGAAGCATTATTATTACAACCACCTATGAAAGAAAAAATAGTATTAGCTTTTGATCCAGGTTTTGTTAATGGATGTAAAATCGCAGTTATTGATAAAATTGGTAATTATTTAACTTCTACAGTTATAAAGCCTTTTTTAAAAAATATTAAAGATGCTGAATTAAATAAATATAAAGCAGAAATAGTTTTATTAATAAAAAAATATAACGTAGATATAATAGCTATTGGAAATGGTACCGCATCTCGTGAATCAGAAAAATTCTGTGCAGATTTAATTAAAGAATATAACTTACCTTGTAAATATGTAATTGTAAGTGAAGCAGGGGCATCTATTTATAGTGCTTCTAAAATCGCAATAGAAGAATTTCCTGATTTAGAAGTAGAAAAAAGAAGTGCTGTATCAATAGGAAGAAGATTACAAGATCCACTATCAGAATTAGTTAAGATACCTCCAGAAGGAATAGGTGTAGGATTATATCAACATGATGTTTCTCAAAAAGATTTAAAAGAAAACTTAGATTTTGTGGTTCAAAAAGCCGTAAACAGTGTAGGTGTTAATATAAATACTTCTTCACCATCTTTACTTAAATATGTATCAGGAATAACAGCTAAAAATATTCAAAAAATAATAGATTATCGTACTAAAGTAGGACATATAGATTCTAGATTACAATTAAAGAAAGATAAAGTTTTAACAGATAAAGTATTTGAACAAGCAATTGGATTTTTACGTGTTACTGAAGGAGATAATTTATTAGATCAAACAAGTATACATCCTGAAAGTTATGATGTTACATTAAAACTATTAAAAGAACTTGGATTAACACTTGATGATATAGGAACAGAAAAACTAAAAGAAAAATTACAATTGGTAGATAAAGAAGAATATCAAAAGAAACTAAATATAGATATATATACTTTAGAAGATATAATTAAATCATTAATAAGTCCTAATAGAGATCCAAGAGATGAAATACAAGGACCAATTCTTAAAAGTGATGTGTTAAATATTGATGATTTAAAAGTAGGTATGAAATTACAAGGTACTGTAAGAAATGTAGTTGATTTTGGGGCATTTGTTGATATAGGGCTTCATAATGATGGCTTAATTCATATTTCAAAAATAACAGATAAATATATAAAACATCCTAGTGAAGTATTAACAGTTGGTGATATTATTGACTGTTATGTCATAGATATTAATAAAGAAAAAGAGAAAGTATCTTTAAGTTTGTTAGAAAATATTTGACAAAATTATTATGTTGTGATTAAATAGTATTTACTGATTAATGGAGGGTATATATGGATACATATACAAATGAATTGGTAAAGCAATTTTTAATGGCAAAAGGTATAAAGAATGCAGATTTCACTTCTCAAGATTTTAAAGCAGAATTAAATAAATACATAACAGTAAGAGAAGAAATACAATATCATTATTTAGATTTATTTGATGATATGGAAATAAATGTTTATCATAATCCTAAAGTTGCAGAAGTAGGTAAAGGTAAGAAAGATACAGTAACTGCTTATGGTGATAGTGTAATATTAAGTCCATATGCAGATGAGGTAGAATGTAAAGGTATAAAAGTTAAAACAAAAATTGATGCTTCAGAATTACTTACATATGCTAATTTGTATGAATTAAATACTTTTATAACACAAAATCCATACAATGAAAATGATGTTAATGAATTACTTAAATTAGCAAATAGATATAATTACAATATTATTATAGGAGTATATGGATTTACAAGTGATAAAGATAAAGATAGTAAAATAAAAAGCTTAAGAGAATTTGCCAATAAATCTTATTATGCACCATTTGAAGACGGTTATGAAGATTCAGATTATGGATATTACTGTCATGCTTTTTCAGTAGAAAATTATCATAATAGAATTGACTTCTCAGAAATTGGTTGTGAAAATAAGAAATTAGTAAAAGTAAAATAAAACATGTTGAATAAACATGTTTTTTTATGTTACTATAAATATGTCAATAATTGGTTGCATTTTTGTTATGCAACTTAAAATTGGTAGTTTTAACCTCAAATAAAAAATATAATGGATGTGAAAGGAGTAATTATATGAAGTTTGGAGATAATCTAAGAAAATTAAGAAAGAACAAAAATTATTCACAAGAAGATTTAGCTTTTAAAGTAGGAGTGTCTCGTCAAAGTGTTTCAAAATGGGAAACAGGAGAAGCATATCCAGAGATGAATAATATTTTAGAGCTATGTAAAATATTTCATTGCAAAATTAATGAATTAGTTAATGATAGTATCATTGATGTTGATTCATTAGATGAGGAGGTTAAAATGAAAGTAGTTAAATTAAAAGAAGAGAAACAAAAGAAAGTAAAATTATTAAGTAAAATAATTGCAGTTATGGCTAAAATAGGGAGAATATGTTTGATGGTAGCAATACCTTTTGTAATTTTTGCTATGGTAGTAGTACCAATTGTTTTATCGAAAGTAGATGTTAAAGATAATAAAATTACATTTAGTGGAATTGATGATGTAGTTAAGGTAGTAGAAAAAAATAATAAAATTGAAGTAACTGTAAATGATAAAACAGTAGCTAATGAAGAAGATAAAGAAGCAATCGCAGAAATAAAGAAGTTTTTAGATAAGCATTCAGATGCAGAAATAATTACATATACAGAATTAGGATGTGCATTTTTTATCGCATATTTAGTAATACTTATTATGATATTAAAACATATGGAATCATTGTTTAAAAATATTAATAAAGGTGATACTCCATTTACATTAGAAAATGTTAAACATATTAAACACATGGCATATCTTATGATAGCTAGTATTATATTCCCAGCTGTTATTGGTGGAATTATTAATGGATTAATGGATGTTGATTTAAATTTAAATTTAAGTGGAACTAATCTAATAGAAATTTTAATATTATTTGTAATGGCTTATGTATTTGAATACGGATATGAAATACAAAGAGATTCACAAGGAAAGATGTATGGTGATTTTAATGAATAAGAAAGAATTTATTAAAGAACTATCAAATAAATTAGATTATAGTGAAGAACAATGTATAATAATAAATAGTATTTTAGAAGATAATTTCTTTATAAGTAAAAAGAGTAAAGATAAAATAATTGATGAATTAATAGAAAAGCTAAACGTTGATTATGAAAAAGCAGATGTTATATATAATACTTGTGTTGAAATAGCAACTAAAAGCATTAAAGAAAAATTGAGACATCCTTTCAGAAAAAAAGACTAGTTATCTAGTCTTTTTCCTTGGTATGAATCTCTTCTTACTAATTCTTTATCTATATCATTTAGTATAGTAGTTTTTTTGATTAACCAATTTGGTTCAATTAAATCAGATATTTTAGGATCACCAGTTATTCTGTGAATTACTATTTCAGGTCTTAATAATTCTAATTGATCACATACAATATCAATATATTCATCTCTTGTTAAACTCTTTAAGTTTTCTTTTTTATATAATTCATCTAATTTAGTATTTTTTAATACAGATAACATATGTATTTTAATACCTTGAATATCTAAAGAATTTAAATATTTAACAGTTTCAAGCATCATATCTTTTGTCTCATAAGGTAATCCATTAATAATATGAACAACTACATTGATGTTATTACTTCTTAGTTTTTTAACCATATCAGTAAAACAATCTAGAGAATGACATCTATTAATTAATTTAGATGTTTTATCATGAATAGTTTGTAATCCTAATTCAATTGTTAAATAAGTTTTATCATTTAATTCTTTTAAATAGTTTAAACATTCATCTGTTATAGCATCTGGTCTAGTTGCGATATTAAGACCAATAACATTATCTAGTTTTAAAATAGATTCATATTTTTCTTTTAATACACTAACAGGTGCATATGTATTGGTATGAGCTTGAAAGTATCCAATATATTTAGCATTAGGCCACTTTTTAAGCATTATATTTTTAACTTCTTCAAATTGTTTAACTAAATCTAGATTAGGATTTCCACCATATTCACCGGATCCTGTATTTGAACAATATATGCATCCACCATATCCTACAGTTCCATCAATATTAGGACATGTAAAACCTGCATTTAAACTTACTTTAAATACTTTAGATCCAAATTTATTTTTATAAAAGTAATCTAGTGTATGATATCTTTTATTGTTGTAGCTATATTTAAACATGAAATCACCATAGATATTATACTATAAAATTAATAAAAATTAATAAAATACTTTATAAATTATTAGATTTTTGATATAATTAGTATGGAGGTAAAAATATGAAAAAGAACAATATTTTTAAAGCAATAATTGCGACATTTGTGCTTTATGTAGTACTTAGTTGGATTTTACCTAGTGGAACAATTACAAGTGGTGTTTACACTAAAGGTGAACTAAGTCCAGTTGGAATAGCTTCATTATTTATTTATCCTATTTCAACATTAGCTACTTCAATATTCGCTGTAGTAGCATTAATTATTTTATTAATAGGTGCTCTATATGGTGTAATGAATAAAACAGGAGCATATCAAACACTTGTAGAAGGGATAGCAGATAAGTTTAAAGGTAAAGAAAAAGTATTCTTAGTAGTATCAATTGTACTATTTGCTTTACTTGCATCTTTAACAACATTAAGTTTACCATTACTTGTTGTTGTACCATTATTTGTAGCTGTTATATTAACTCTTGGATTTAATAAAATGACTGCAATGTTATCAACAGTTGGTGCAATATTAGTAGGAAGTATGGCAACAATGTTTGGTTATATTGAAGGAGATTATAATTATATTAATTATTTCTTTGGTTTAAAAACTTTAGATAATATAGCATATAAAGTAATCTTATTCGTATTACTTACAGCTTTATTAATTGTATACGTTATTAAAACAAGTAATGTAGAAGTTAAAAAAGCTAAAAAATCAACAAAGAAAAAAGAAGCTGAAAATGAGGAAGTTGTAATTCCTTTATACAAAAAAGCAGAAACTAAGAAAAGTGCATTCGCATTAGTAGTAGTATTATGCTTAACTGTAGTAGTAGGATTAGTATCATTATATGGTTGGGGTGCAGCAATGAACACTAAAACAACAGTATTTGATACATTCCACAATAATATTTCAAATGTAAAAGTAAATGATTTTGCAATTTTAACAAATCTATTTGGTGTTTCTTCACCATTAGGACATTGGTCAAATTATGAATTTGCTATGGTTATTGTAATTGCAATTATCTTAATTGGATTTATCTATAATTTAAAAGTAGAAGAAGTTTTAGATGCATCAGTTGAGGGTGCTAAAGAAATGTTAGCTCCAGCATTAGTTGCAGCATTAGCAGGTATTTTACTTCTTGTAGTAAACAGTGTTAATGCAACATTCTTCCCAACAATTTTCAATAGATTATTCCATATGACAAAAGGATTAAATGCTATAACATTAAGTGCTGTTTCAGTTATTGGTTCAGTAGCATACTCACAATTCCCATATTTATGTAATACATTAGTTGATCCAGTAACATCTTTATATAGCGCTAAATTAGCAAAAGCTGTATTCATAATGCAAACTATGTTTGGATTCGCAATGTTAGTTGTACCAACTAGTGCTACATTAGTATTCGGTTTACAATTCTTAGGAATTTCATATAAAGAATGGTTAAAAGAAAACTGGAAATTACTATTAAGTACTTTTGTAATCGCACTTGCATTCTCAGTAATAATAGTATTAATTTAAATCGATATATTATATCGATTTTTTTTATAAAAAATGGTAAAATATATATGTGATATTTATGAAATACAATGTAGAAGAATATGAATGTAATGTAATAATTGAAAAGAAGAATAATAAAAATACTTATATAAGAGTTAAAGAAGATAATACTATTGTAGTAACAACTAATTATTTTGTTACTAAACATCAAATAAAAAAAATGCTTGATGATAACTATAATTTTCTATTTAAAAATTTAAAACGTATGGAAAGAAAACAAGAACAAGATGAAAAGTTTTTACTATTAGGTAATGAATATAATATAATTGTAATGACTGATACTAAGGTGGAAATAGTAGGAAGTAATATATATACTCCTAGTATAAAAAAATTAGATTCATGGTTAAAAAAAGAGATGAAAGATTTATTTTTAAAAAGAATAGATTATTATTACAATTTATTTGAAGAAGATATTCCATATCCTAATATGCGTATTAGAAAGATGACAACTAGATGGGGCGTATGTAATAGAAAAAGTAATACAGTAACACTAAATTCAGAACTTATTAAATATGATATAACTAAACTGGATTATGTAGTTGTTCATGAATTATCACATTTTATATTTTTTAATCATAGTAAAGACTTTTGGAATTTAGTATCTAAGTACTGTCCAAATTATAAACAAATTAGAAAAGAATTAAGAAATTAATTGACATTAATTATTAAAATTAATATAATAAGTAATGTAAATGCGAAGAACAAGAGGAGTAACTATTGTATATTTAAAGAGAGTTAGTGTTGGTGTGAACTAACAATAGAAGATAGTGAAGGTAGCTTGGGAGCAGTTATATTGAATAGAGTAAATATAACCGAGTAATACACGTTAAGTATATGAGAAGCAATTAAAGTGGTACCACGATCTATTCGTCTTTATATGAATAGGTCGTTTTTTATTTGAAGAAAGGGAGATTTTATGTTAGACAGCAAATATAATCATTTAGAAGTAGAAAAAGATAAATATAATAATTGGAAAGAAAAAGGATATTTTAAAGCAGGGGATAAATCTAAAAATCCTTATGCAATAGTAATCCCACCTCCTAATGTAACAGGAGTATTACACTTAGGTCAT
The DNA here is from genome assembly GCA_946626905.1 of uncultured Bacillota bacterium. GTDB lineage: Bacteria > Bacillota_I > Bacilli_A > RF39 > UBA660 > OMSK01. The sequence continues at coordinate 19,242 of CAMOVA010000004.1, forward strand.
GCTTGGGATACAACACTTCAAGATATTATAATTAGATATAAAAGAATGCAAGGATACGATGCATTGTGGTTACCAGGTATGGATCATGCCGCTATAGCAACAGAAGCTAAGGTTGTTAAAAGATTAAAAGATCAAGGTATTGATAAATATGAATATGGTAGAGAAAAGTTTTTGGATGCATGTTGGGATTGGACTCATGAACATGCTGATACAATCAGAAAACAATGGGGTAAATTAGGACTTTCAGTAGATTATACTCGTGAAAGATTTACTTTAGATGAAGGTTTAAATGAAGCAGTAAGAAAAGTATTTGTTGATTTTTATAACAAAGGAATAATTTATCGTGGAGAAAAAATAATTAACTGGGACCCAGAAGCAGAAACAGCGCTTTCTAATGAAGAAGTTATTTATAAAGATGATCCAGGCGCTTTCTATCATTTAAAATATCAAATAGTAGGAACAGATGATTATTTAGATGTAGCTACAACAAGACCAGAAACATTATTTGGGGATACTGCAGTAGCTGTTAACCCTGATGATCCTCGTTATAAAGATTTAATAGGTAAGAATGTAATTTTACCTGTTGTAAATAAAGAAATACCTATTATAGGTGATATTCATGCTGATCCAGAATTTGGTACAGGTGTTGTTAAAATAACACCAGCTCATGATCCTAATGATTTTGAAGTAGGAGAAAGACATGGTTTAGAAAGAATAGTAGTAATGAATCCAGATGCTACTATGAATGAAAATGCAGGTAAATATGTAGGTCAAACTAGAGAAGAGTGCCGTGAAAACTTACTAAAAGATTTAGAAGAAAGCGGATTATTATTATCTGTTGAACCTATGGTACATAGTGTAGGTCATTCAGAAAGAACAGGTGCTATGGTAGAACCATATTTATCAAAACAATGGTTTGTTAAAATGGATGAATTATCTGCTAGAGTATTAGAATTCCAAAAAGATAAAAATAAAAAAGTTAACTTTGTTCCATCAAGATATGAAAAAACATTAAATCACTGGATGGAAATACAACATGATTGGTGTATTTCTAGACAATTATGGTGGGGACATAGAATACCAGCATGGTATAAAGATGACCAAGTATATGTTGGTATGGAAGCTCCAAAAGAAGATGGATGGGTACAAGATAATGATGTATTAGATACTTGGTTCTCAAGCGCACTATGGCCTTTTAGTACATTAGGTTGGCCAAATAATACAGATGATTTAGAAAGATACTTTCCAAATGATTGTTTAGTAACAGGATATGATATTATTTTCTTCTGGGTAGCTCGTATGATATTCCAATCAGAAGAAATTAATGATGTAAGACCATTTAAAGATTGTTTAATACATGGACTTATTAGAGATAAACAAGGTAGAAAAATGTCTAAATCACTTGGTAATGGTGTAGATCCTATGGATATGATTGAATTATATGGAGCTGATGCTTTACGTAATTACTTAGTAACTGATGTAGCTCCTGGTACAGATTTAAGATTTGATGAAGAAAAGATTAAATCAACATGGAATTATATTAATAAAATATGGAATGCATCACGTTTTGTATTATCAAATATAGAAGATTTAAAAGAAATTGATTTATCTAATTTAAAAGATGAAGATAAATGGATACTTTCAAAATATGAAAAAACATTAAAACTAGTAACAAAACATATGGATAAATATGATTTCAACATAGTAGGTCAAGAATTATATAGTTTTATATATGATGATTTCTGTTCAAATTATATAGAAATGGCAAAATTTAATTTAGATAGTAATACAACAAAATCAGTATTATGTTATGTTCTTACAGGAATACTTAAGATGTTACACCCATTCATGCCATTTGTAACAGAAGAAATATATACAATGTTACCTATAAAAGATGCTGAAAGTATTATGGTATCTAGCTATCCAGTTTATGATAAAAAATATATTTTCAAAGAAGAAGAAAATATTGTTGCTGATAAAATAGAATTTATTAAAAGTTTTAGAAATATAAAAGCAGAAAACAATATGACTAAAGATTTAAAAGTATTATTTGAAGAAAAAGATTCTTTAGTTATTAAAATGTTAAAACTACAAGATAATATTGTTGAAGAAGAATTAGATATTAAATCATATAAAGTAGTTTCAAATAATATAAAAGCAACTATATATTTTGAAAAACAAGAAACAGAAGAAGAAAAAGAATTAAAAGAAAATCAAATTAAACAATTACAAGAATCAATAGCTAGAAGAGAAAAATTACTTTCAAATGAAAACTATGTAAATAAAGCACCACAAAATATAGTTGAAATGGATAGACAAAAACTAAAAGAAGAAAAAGAAAAACTAAGTAATTTATTAAAGTAGAGTTAATCTCTACTTTTTTAGTTAAATAAATGTAAATAATATAAATGTGTAAAAAAAATACTGACAAGTATAATTATAAATGTTATAATTACCATAAGGAGGATTCTATGAGAAAGATAATTAAGAAAATGTTGGGGGTAACTTTAAGTACAACAACAATATTAACATCATTTGCACCATTAACTGTTTTAGCAAATAGTCCTTATACTGTAACTTTTACTTTTGCAGATGGTTATAATGGTACAACTGAAAAAGGTGATGGAAGTAATTTTGTTATTAATGGTACTAATTATACAGAATTAAGACCTAGTAAAGATGGTAATACTAGGGTTGGAACTGCTAATTGTTCAAACGATACTTGTACAATTACTGTAGAGGATGGAACACCATCATATCTTATATCAGGACCATTTACTTTTAAACAAGGAGATGAGGTTTTTGATATAAATAGTCCTATTAGTAGTAATATTACTTTACATGTTGAAGCACAACAACAAAATCAACAACAACCACAACAACCAATAAATAATAATTACAATGTAACATTTAATGGAACTGTAAGTGGTGGAAATGTAACTTATACAATTGGAGATGCTACTGTAACAGTAAGTGTTACTGGAAAAAGTATTCCAGCAAGTAAAACACTTGAAGTATCAGCAATTGATACAATTACTTTAAGTGGATTTGATGCAGATACTATGCAAGTTAGAGTTTCTGATAATGATCCAAATCAACAAAACCCATTTGGTATGAACTTAACTGTTGATAATAACGTTGTTCATATTGTAAATCCAAATGGTGGAATGCCACCTAGTCTTGATTTTGTGGTAGAAGCTAAAAATAATAATAATAATAACAATAATAATAATGATCCACAAACACAACAACCAGTAACTGGAGATCATTTTGATGGAAGAGCATACTTAGTATGGTCATGTAAAAATGGTGGAGTATGTTACAGTGAGTTTACTGATATTCCTTCATTTGATGATGGTAATAGTACTTTTTATAAAGCATCAGATATTATAGATTCTAGAACAGGAGAACAATTTGATGTGAGTGCTAATAAAAAATTCTTTACTCCTAAAGAATTATTTGATGAATGGGTTACTAATAATAGTCCAGTTGATTTTAGTAAACTAGATATTAATAAATTAATAGGAGAAAATGGTATAGATTATCAACCATTAGGAGAACCAGAATATGATAATGCATATGTATCATATGGAGATAGAAATTTTAAAGTAGTAGTATACAATGATAATTATAAAGGAATATCTATTGGAGATTTAACTGAATTAAGTTATTATCCTTCTTCATGGAAAAATCCATTTTTGAGAAGAGATCAATTTGATATTTCAAACACAACTATATTTAAACCAGCAGTGATAGATGCTATATTACTTGAAAAAACTTTAAATATAAAAGCACTTGATTATAATGGATTTGAAATAACTAAATTAGAAGCAATTGATGTTCCTTCTAATGCTGTAAGTATTACTAAGGTTAATAATGAATGGAAATTAGTATTTAGTTCAAATTTCTATGATAATGTATTATTTAAAGCAACTGATAATAAAGGTGAAACATCATATTTTAGAATAAAAAGATACACTATAGATGGATGGATTAATAATATAGATAACAAACCATATATATATGCTGAATATTTCTATGACAGAAGTAAATCATATAGTGATTTTGAAATGACAGCTAAAATTGAATATAAAAATGGTAAAACAAAAAATATAAAATTAACTCCATATAAAGGCATAGATGATGGATTGGGTAATATAACTGATGCCTATGAAGCTGATGAAGAACATCCTAAATTTGGACCAAGTGGTAAAGGATTAAAGAAAGCATTATTTGTATATAAATTACAAGATAATGAAGCAAAAACAATAAAAAATATATATTTTAACTTAGAATATAAAGGAAGTACATCTTCAAGTTATGCTGGAGCATTTGCTGGATCAGGTAAAGGTGTTTTAGCAAACTTATATCAAGGGGAGGAATAATATGAAAAAATTAAAATTATTTATTGTTTCAGTATTATTACTTATTCCATTTACAGTAAATGCAGCTGAACCTAAAGTAACTTCATTAGATGCTAAAGTTAGTAAAAATGAAATAACATATAATGGTACTATGGAAGATGGGTCTACAGCAGTTATGTGTAAATTATATGATAGTAAATCAAATGAAATAGATTTATTATCTACACAAGTTGATTCTAATAAATTTGAAGGATCTTTCACAGTTAGTTCAAAAGGTACATATAAAGTATCATGTGCTAATTATGAAGGTGGAGAAATTACAGAAAAAACAGTTGAAGTAATTAAAGTAAAAAATCCAAAAACAGGAGATAAAATAGTATTATATTTAGTAGTAGGAATTATCTCATTAGTTGGAGTTGGATGTTTAACATTAAGATTTAAAAAACAAATGAAATAAAAAAATAAGCGTTAAGCTTATTTTTTTTCTCTCTTAATTAGTTTGGCATGTAATACAACTCTAGTATTATCATCATAACATGTAGATAGAGTAAGTATTCTATCTGAATCATTAATGTTTGTTTTAAAATTATATGCACTTCTTTTTATTAACATATTACCAAATTGTTTAAATTCATTATTACCAAAATTGATTTGTAAATAATCATTTGTTTCTTTTATTTTATATACGCTTATTACTTGCCATAAAGTATTTTCATATTCTGTTGACATTCTAATAACATGATTATTAGTTTGTTTAAGCCAATCACTTTTTAAAATGTTTCTTAATGTACCAAACATTGTTTTATTTAATCTTCCATGGGCATATATGATGGTATTTTTATTAAATTTATTTATATCATTTCTATAATCAAGAAATACCCATCCAGCACCGTTTAAAGATTTATCAAAAGAATGATTTAGATAATAATTATTATTAGTTGTTTGAACAAAAGGATAATTTATATTTGTACCTTTAACTTGTATCCATCCAACAGTATCTTTATTTTGTTTTTTAAGTTTTGTTAAATCTACATCAATTAATTTCATTTTAATAAAATCATAGTATGGGTTATTTTTATTTAAATTATTTTGTTTAATAACCTCAGTATTTTTATTATCGTTTATTTCGTTAATATCTACAATATTATTAATTTGATTAACAACATCATTAGTTTTTTTATTATCTTTAATCCAGTTAATTATCTTGATAGAAGAATAAATTAAGATAATTAATAAGATAATTAGAATAATAAAAGATATAATGTTATTCCATTTAAGTTTTCTTTTTTTCATGTTATCCCTCGTAAATTATTATATCAAAAAAAAGACTATTTTGTTAGTCTTTTTTCTATTCTTAAAACTATATAGTACATAATTACTGATACAATGGCTAGTAGTGTAATACCAGTCATTACTAAATTAAGATTAAATACTTGTGAACCATAAATAATTAAGTAACCAATACCACGTTTAGAAACTAGAAATTCACCCATAATAACACCAATTAATGACATACTTATATTTATCTTTAAAGCACATATAATTGTTTTATAATTACTTGGTAATATTAGTTTTGAAAATATTTGTTTCTTATTAGCTTTTAAAGATTTAAGTAATAGGATTTTATTATGATCAGTTTTATTGAAACCATCTAAAACATTTATAATAGTTATAATTACAGATATTAATAATGCCATTATGATTATAGATTTAATACCAGCTCCAAACCAAACGATTATAATTGGACCTAAAGCTACTTTTGGTAAACTATTTAACATAGTTAAATAAGGTTCAACAATTTTAGATATGAATTTATTCCACCACAGAAATGAGGCTATTAAACATCCAATTAATGTGCCTAAACTAAAGCTTATAATAGTCTCATAGATAGTAGTCCATATATGAATAAAAAGATTATTACTTTGTTTAAGTTTTACTAAACAAGAAATAATTGCTTTAGGACTAGATGTTATAAAAGGATTTATTATTTCTTTATCAGATAGTATTTGCCATAAAATAATAATAAATAAAAGAATGATAATTTGAAATAATTTAACAAAGAAATTATATTGTTTAATTTTTTTTAAATAGAGTAGGTGTTCTTTACTAAACATTAAAATCTATATCCTTCCATATTTTTTCATAATAATAATTAAACTTTGGATCTTTTCTATTTTCAATAGGATTTTTTTTATTTTCTAGTTTTATATCATAAATTGTTTTAATTTTACAAGGACGGTTTGTTAATACAATTACTTTATCAGACATAGAAACTGCTTCTGCGATATCATGTGTTACCATAATAGCGCTTTTCTTTTCCTTTTTAATTATTTCATATACATCATTAGAAACTATTAGTCTTGTTTGATAATCAAGAGCACTAAATGGTTCATCTAATAAAAGTATATTTGGATTAATTGCAAGCGTACGAATAAGTGCGACTCTTTGTCTCATACCACCTGATAAATTATCTGGATATTTATCTTTAAATTCTTCTAATCCATATTCTTTAAGTAATCTTTTTACATTATCAATATTTGTTTTATTCATTTCATTATTTATTTCTAACCCTAATAAACAATTATTTAATATACTTCTAAATTCAAACAAACTATCTTCTTGTAACATATATCCTATTTTTGAATTATTTAAATAGGTGATAGAGCCATCACTTTTATCAATTAATCCACATAGAATTGAAAGTATAGTAGATTTACCACATCCTGATGGACCAACAATGGAAATAAATTCACCATCTTCTAACGAATAAGAAAAATCATCTACCGCAGGTATTTCATCATCTTTGGTATGATAGATTTTTCTTAAATTTTTAATATCTAATATTTTTGTCATTTAGAAAAAGAATTGTTTACCAATTTTTTAAAAGGAACAAATTTATCTAATTCATTATCATTTTTAATTATTTCTTGAATATGATTAAAGTCTTTTTCATTAATATATGTTGTTTTATACCATGCATCAATTTTTTTGTATTTTTCAATTGAATTAACTAAATCATTGTAAGATACATCTGGAAAGTAATCAGCAATTACTTTAGCTATTTCTTTTGAATCATGTGTATGTACATAATCAAGTCCCTTATTAATAGCTTTATTAAATCCTTTTATAGTATCAGGATTTTTCTTTATATAACTTAGTTTAGCATTATATGCAGTATAAGGAACATTACCTCCTAATTCTCCAACAGACGCTACTATGTGTCCATATCCTTGTTTAACTAGGGTAGAGGCACTTGGTTCAAATGCAGTAACATAATCTCCTGTACCACCAATGAATGCGCCATTCATAGATGCGAAAGCGATACTAGTATCAAATTTTAAATCTTTTTCAGTATTGATTCCATGCTTATTTAAAGCCCATTTTAATGTCATAGCTGGCATACCACCTTTTCTACCAGCAATTATGTGTTTTCCTTTTAAATCTTTAACATTAAATTTTTTTGCTTTATTTCTAGAAATTAAAAAGCTACCATCTTTTTTTGTCATAGCTGCAAAGTTTACTAAATAGTCTTTATTCCCTTGTTTATAAATATAAATAGATTGTTCACTACCACAGAATCCGATTTGAACATCTCCTGATAAAACAGCAGTAGCAACAGCATCAGCACCAGATGTTAAAATAATATCAACATCTAATCCTTCATCTTCAAAGTATCCTAAAGAATGTGCAACATATTGTGGAGCATAAAATACTGAATGAGTTACTTCAGCAACTTTTATTTTCTTCAAACTATTCTTTTTCTTTTTATTTATAGATATAGTTGTACATAAAATAATTAAAGCAATAAAAGTAATAACTGTGATTATAATCTTTTTCAAAATATCCCCCCTTATATTTCTAAATTATTATATGAATTTGATATATTTTGTGAATGAATAATCCTAATTTTTAAAAAATAAAATTATTTGTTGACAAGTTTAATTTATATATGATATAATTTTTATGTTCATTTGGGGAATTAGCTCAGTTGGCTAGAGCGCCACGCTTGCACCGTGGAGGTCAAGGGTTCGAATCCCTTATTCTCCACCATATGAAATTAAAAAGAACTGAAAAGTTCTTTTTTT
>CAMOVA010000005.1 GCA_946626905.1 uncultured Bacillota bacterium
ATAAGAATGACTTATAAGTCATTCTTATTTTTTGAGTATTTACTAACAACTGTAGTTTTTTGATCAACGTCTTTAACAACAATACTTCCGGCACCTATTTTAGCATTATCACCAATAACAATTGGTCCAAGTATAATTGAACCTGCACCAATCATTACATTGTTTCCTATAGTAGGATGTCTTTTTCCTTTATCTTTGCCAGTTCCTCCTAATGTTACACCGTGATAAATAATGCAATTATCACCAATAATAGTTGTTTCTCCAATAACAATACCACAACCATGGTCGATAAATAAATTTTTACCAATAGTGGCACCTGGATGTATTTCTATTTGTGTAAAAAAGCGAGTGATTTGTGAGATTAATCTTGCTATAAAAAATAGATGAATGTTATAAAAGAAATGAGCAATTCTATACATTATAATCGCATGAAATCCTGGGTATAAAAAAATTATTTCTAAATAGTTTTTACATGCAGGATCATTCTTTTTAAAAGCTTTTAATGTACTTATCATAATATCACCTAATATAATATAAAAAGAATTGTCTAAATAGTGTGTATTATAAACTAAAATATGATAAAATTATATTGGTGGTAATATGAATATAGATGCATTAAATAATGAACAAAAAGAAGCTGTATTATGTACAGAAGGTCCACTTTTAGTACTAGCTGGAGCAGGTAGTGGTAAAACAAAAGTATTAACTACAAGAATAGCATATCTTATAAAAGAAAAAGGTGTTGATCCATATAATTTATTAGCAATTACTTTTACTAATAAAGCAGCACGTGAAATGAAAGAAAGAGTTGCAAAACTTATTGATTATAAGTATGAAAATATGCAAATATCAACATTTCATTCATTTGGATTAACTATACTTAGAAAGTATTATAATATTGTAGGTTATAAATCTAATTTTACAATTTTAGATAGTGATGATTCACTAACAACTGTAAAAAAAATAATAAAAGAATTAAATTTAGATCCTAAGAATTATAATCCAAAAGCAATCAGAAATAGAATAAGTAGTGCCAAAAATGAACTTATGACACCTGATCTTTATAGTAAATATGCAAATACGGATTTTGAAGAAAAAGTAGTTGAAGTATATCGTGGTTATCAAGAAAAATTAGTTAAAAATAATTCTGTTGATTTTGATGATTTATTAATGTTACCTATACAAATCTTAAAAGAAAATCCAGATATATTAAAATTATATCAAGAACGTTTTAAATACATTTTAGTTGATGAATATCAAGATACTAATAGAGCACAATATATTTTAGTTAAAATGATAAGTGCAAAATATAAAAATATATGTGTAGTAGGTGATGAATCACAATCTATTTATTCTTTTAGAGGTGCAGATTATAAAAACATTTTAAATTTTGAAAAGGATTATAAAAATGTAAAAGTTATATTATTAGAAGAAAATTATCGTTCAACTAAATACATACTTAATGTAGCTAATGATGTTATAAATAATAATAAGAATAGAAAAGATAAAAAATTATGGACTAAAAGAGATGAAGGTAATAAAGTTAAATGTTATACAGCGCTTAATGAAAAAGATGAAGCTCACTATGTAGTAAGTGAAATAAAAAAATTACTAGTAAATGGAGTAGATAGAAAAGATATTGCTGTATTATATAGAACAAATGCTCAATCAAGAAATGTTGAAGAAGAGTTACTTAAAGAAAATATTCCTTATAAAGTTGTTGGAAGTTTCTTCTTTTATAAAAGAAAAGAAATAAAAGATTTAATAGCTTATTTAAAATTAATTTATAATACGGATGATGATAATAGTTTAGAAAGAGTAATAAATGTTCCTAAAAGAGCTATAGGTATTAAAACAGTACAAAAGATACAAGATGAAGCAAATATTAAAAATACTAGTATGTTTAATGCTATATCAAAAGGTAAAGAATTAGATTTTAAATTAATGATTGAAGAAATAAAAGAACAAGCAAAAAATATTTCTTTAACTGAACTTATTGATTTAATTTTAGATAAAACAGGAATGCTTGCTGAATTAAAAAGTGAGGATTCATTAGAAGCTGATATTCGTATCGAAAACTTAAATGAATTTAAATCAATAACAGCTAATTTTGAAGAAATGTATGGAATAATTTCTTTAGAATCGTTTCTAGAAGAAATAAGTTTAGTAGCTGATATAGAAGAACATAAAAATGAAACAAATTTAATCACACTTATGACAGTTCATTCTGCTAAAGGATTAGAATTTGATAATGTATTTATAATTGGATTAGAAGAAGGAATATTTCCTCATGTGAATTCTTTATCATCTTATGAAGAAATAGAAGAAGAAAGACGTTTGGCTTATGTTGCTATAACTAGAGCAAAGAAAAACTTAGAATTAGTAAATGCTAAGTCAAGAATGTTATTTGGTCAAGAAAACAATAATTTACCTAGTAGGTTTATTAATGAAATAAATCCGGATAATTTAATACAAGAAAAAAATGTCATAAATAAAATAGAAAAAGCAAATCTAATTGATGAATCTGCAAGTTACACATTAGGTGAGAAAGTAAAACATGATGTTTATGGTGTTGGAATGGTAGTAGCAATTAAAGATAAAACTATTGATGTTGCATTTGAACATAAATATGGAATTGTTACTTTCATGAAAGGTCATAAAGTTATAAAAAAGATTGGAGAATAATATGAATAATGATATAACACTTTTAATATTAGCGGCAGGGCTTGGAAGTCGTTTTGGGGGATTAAAACAAATAGAACCAATTGGACCAAATGGTGAATTTATAATTGATTATTCAATATATGATGCTATTAAAGCAGGATTTAATAAAGTTGTATTTTTAATAAAAGAAGAAAACTATGATATTTTTCGTGATACAATTGGTAAGAGAGTAGAACAATTTGTTAATGTATCATATTGTTTTCAAAAAAACGATAATATAGATTCTATTCCAAAAGATAGAATTAAACCTTTAGGAACTGCACATGCAATACTATGTTGTAAAGAAGCGATAAATGAACCATTTATGATTATAAATGCAGATGATTTTTATGGTAGGGATGCATTTATAAAAGGTGCGGAATTTTTAAAAAATATAAAAGAAAATGAATTTGGAATGGTAGCGTATCATGCTTCTTCTACCTTAACAGAAAATGGAAGTGTAAAAAGAGGAGTATGTGAAGTTAATAATAATGTATTAACAAACATTGTTGAGAGTTCTTTAGAAATAAAAGGTGATAAAATAGTCGCAACTCCTTTAAATGGTGGTGAATCATTTGAAATAGATGGTAATAGGGAAGTTTCTATGAATATGTTATTATTTACTCCTAAAATATTTGGTTATATTGAATCAAAATTACCTATCTTTTTAAATAACAATAGAGATAATATGATGAGTGCAGAATTTTTAATACCAGATGTTTTACTTGATAGTATTAATGAGAATGTAGCTATAACTAGAGTTATTGAAACTAGTGCAAAATGGTATGGGGTAACATATAAAGAAGATAAAGATTATGTGGTTGAATCTATTAAAAAACTTATAGATAATCATGATTATCCAAATAATTTATGGGAAAAGTAAAAAAAGATAGTATATATCTTTTTTTATTTTTAGTTATATGCTAAAATTATTATGGGAAGTGAATATATGGAAAAATATATACCAGATATTTATAAAAAAAGTATTTTTGATATAGATTATAAAAAACTAAAAGAAAATGGCATAAAATGTCTTTTATTTGATTTAGATAATACATTAGTTCCTTGTAAACAAAAAAAAGTAAGTGCGGAAGTACAGGAGTTAATATATAATCTAAAGAAGTTACATTTTAAAATTATTATCTTTTCTAATAGTCCTAGATTAAGAGTTAGATCTTTTGGAGAAGTTCTTAATGTAGATATATTAGGATATGCTAGAAAACCATTTAAATATAGTTTTCAAAAAATATTTAAAAAATATAAATATACTGAAAATGAAGTAGCAATCATCGGTGATCAAATGCTTACTGATGTACTTGGAGGTAATAAAGTAGGTATTACTACAATATTAGTAACTCCATTAGGTAAAGATACATTCTTTACAAAAATTAATAGATTTAGAGAAAATAATATCATGTTAAAACTAAGAGATCATAGTTTATTTACTAAAGGAAAGTATTATGATGAAGTGTAAGGGTTGTGGAGTAATTCTTCAAGATAATGATTCTAAATCTGCAGGATATACAAATAATATAAATAATGATTATTGCTTAAGATGTTTTAGAATTAAGAATTATAATGAATATAATTTTGCTGATAAAACCAATGAAGAATATATAGAAATTATAAAAGAAATTAATAAAACAGATAGTTTAGTTTTATTAGTTGTTGATTTATTTAATATTGGTAATTTAGAATTCTTTTCTAAATATTTGACTAATGATGTTTTATTAGTTTTAACTAAAAGAGATTTACTACCATTATCTGTTTATGAAGAGAATATTTTAAATTATTTTAATGATTTAAAATTAAATGTAATTGATAAAGTTATAATAAGTAGTAAAAATAACTATAATTATGATGAATTATATTCTAAAATAAACAAATATAAAACAGATAATATATATGTTGTAGGATACACAAATTCTGGTAAGTCATCAATGATTAATAAATTAATATATAATTATACATCAAATAAACCAGAAATAATTACTAGTAATTTACCATCTACAACTTTGAGTACTATTGAAATAGAATTTGATGAATTTAAATTAATAGATACTCCAGGTATATTAGATGATGGTAATATTATAAATTATATAAGTGAAGATAAATTTAAAAAGATAATACCAAAACGTGAAATAAAACCAAAATCATACCAAGTAAAAGATAATAATTATTTATATGTAGAAGATATTTGCAGAGTTGATGTTAGTAACAATAACATAATATTTTATATTTCTAATGATTTAGAAATAACTAGAGAATATAAAGATTCTGATAAATTAACTTCATTAGAAAAACATGAAATAAATATTAATGAAAAAACAGATATAGTTATAAATGGTTTAGGTTTTATAACTGTTTTAAAACCAGGTTTAATTAATTTATATACTTTAAAAGGTGTGAAAATATATACAAGAAAAAGCTTAATATAGGCTTTTTTTTTATTTAAAAATATTGTATAATTTATAATAGGTGATAATATGCTAGGAAGAATAATAGAAATAAATGAAAATGATGTAACATTAAAATTAGAAATAGATATCAATCAAATGCAAAGTCTTAGTAATTTATTAGTTATTTTACAAGATAGTAATGCCAATTTTATTGGTGAAATAACAGAGATTACTAAAGAAACAGTTCGTATAACTTTACTTGGTGAATTAAAAAATGGAGTATTTGTATCAGGTGTTACTAAAAAACCATCATTTAATGCTACAACTAAATTAGTTTCACAAGAAAGAGTAGGTGGACTTATAAGTTGTCAAAGTGATGCAGATAATGAAACTTTATATATTGGAAAAAGTACAGTGTATGATAATGTTGATATAAATGTAGATATTAATAATTTCTTCAGTAAACATTTCGCAATTTTTGGTAATACAGGATCTGGTAAATCATGTGGTACATCTAGAATTATTCAAAATCTATTTGAAAAAAATCAACGTCCATATAAAAGTAGCATATTTATATTTGATGCATATGGTGAATATCATCAAGCTTTTAGTAAATTACATGAGATTTCAGAAGAACTTAATTTTAAATCATATACAACAAATACAAAAGCTCAAGATGGTGAATTACTTAGAATACCTTTATGGCTTTTAACTGTTGATGATATAGCATTATTATTAGGAGCTACTAGTCATAATCAATTACCAATTATTGAAAAAGCACTTAAATTAGTAACAGTATTTGCTCGTGATGAACAAGAAGTTATGAAAATAAAAAATGATATCATAGCACGAGCACTTATTGATATAATTGCCAGTGGTAAAGAATCATCTCAATTAAGAGATCAAATCTTCTCAGTATTATCTTATTACAATACAAGTGAATTAAATTTAAATACAGTAGTAGAACAACCTGGTTATAGTAGACCTTTAAATAAATGTTTTAATATTGATAATACAGGTAAGATTAGAGATATTGAACTTATAATGGAATTCTTTGGTTCATATTTAAATAGTGAATATGAATTAAGTTTACCAGATGGAAGTTTTAAATATACATTAAATGATTTAAAAGATGCTTTAGATTTTGCTTTAATTTCTGAAGGTGTATTAAAAAGTGAAAAAATATTTGATGAAGTAAATATTTTAAAAGTAAGATTACACACTTTAGTTAATAGTGATGATTCATTATATTTTGATTATCCTACATATATATCTCGTGTAGATTATATTAAAAGTTTAATAACAGCTTCTAATGGTAAGAAAGCACAAATAATTAATTTTAATATCAACTATATAGATGATAGACTTGCTAAAACAATTACAAAGATGTATTCAAAATTATTGTTTGATTTCTCAAAAGATATGAACATGAGATCAGCTTTCCCAATACATATTATTTTAGAAGAAGCACATAGATATGTTCAAAATGATAATGATATATTCTTATTAGGTTATAATATTTTTGATAGAATTACAAAAGAGGGAAGAAAGTATGGTGTAATACTAGGTATGATATCTCAAAGACCTAGTGAATTATCAGAAACAGCTATATCACAATGTAGTAACTTCTTGATATTTAAAATACTTCATCCTAAAGATGTTCAATATATTAAGGATATGCTTCCTAATGTAACTAATGAAATAATTTCTAAATTAAAAATATTACAACCAGGTACTTGTGTAGCTTTTGGTGAAGCATTTAAAATACCAGTAATAGTAAAATTGGATCCACCAAATCCATTCCCAAGTAGTAGTAGTTGTGATCTTAAAAAAACTTGGTTTACAATAAAATAAAAAAGATAGTTTAAACTATCTTTTAATTTTTTTCAATTTCAGTTAATTTTAATTCAACAACTGTTTCTTGACCAAATAAATCTAATGTTACTTCTAATGATTGAGTTTCCATATCAAGTGATTTAACTTTACCAATCATTGAAGCAAAAGGACCATTAACAACTTTAACTGTATCTCCAACATTTAAGTTGTTTCCGATTTCAAGTCTACTCATACCCATGCTACCAAGGATTTTGTCAACTTCAGCAGGTGTTAAAGGGAATGGTTTAGCTCCTTTACCACTTGATCCTATGAATCCTGTAACTCCTGGTGTATTTCTAACGATGAACCAAGCTTCATCATTCATAACCATTTCAACTAATATATAACCTGGGAACATTTTTTTAACTTTTTCTTTACCTTTGTCATCGATAACAGTTTCTTCTGGAACAACTACACGATAAATGTAATCTTGCATTCCCATTGATTCAGCACGCATTTCAAGTTTTTCTTTAACTTTGCTTTCGTGACCTGAATAAGTATTAACTACATACCATTCTTTTTCCATTAATTAATCACTTCCTTAACTGCTGCTATAACTACGTCTAATCCTGCAAAGAATAAAGCAAAGATAATTACACAAAATAGTGTTGCTACAGAATAGGCAAACATTTCTTTTTTTGTTGACCATCTGATTTTTTTAAATTCACTTTTAACGCCTTTAAAAAATTTTTTCATTAAGCACCTCATTTTTCCAAAATAAAAACACGTCTGTGTTAAGTAAATATTAACATAATTTGGTTGTTAAGTCAATAATAATTCCTTTTTTTTTAAATTTATAAAAATGTCTACAAAATTCGACATATTTATGTTAAAATTATAATAGTGAGGTGATAATATGAATCATGCAATTTTGATAGTCGCATTTATATGTTTGTTGCTTATAGTTGTAACAGTAACAGTACTATATATGATTCAAAATCACAAGAACAAAAAGTATAAAGAAAAACTTGATAAATTGGAAATAGAAAAAAATAAATTAGATTCATCTCCAGTTATACCTGAATTAAGCAAAGTTGAATCATATTTAAATAATGAAAAATTAGAAGCAATGTATAATAATTGGAAAGAAAGACTTGATTCTATCAGAAGTAATCAAATTCCTAAAATAACAGATATGTTATTAGATGCTGATTATTCATTATCTAAGATGGATTATAAAAAAACAATTTATAAAATTGCTAAACTAGAAATGGAAATATATAAAGTAAGAACTAATTCTGAATTTCTTCTTAATGAAATAAAAGAAATAACAGATAGTGAAGAAAGAAATAGAGCTGTTGTTACAAAACAAAAAATCAAATATAGAGAATTATATCAAAAATTTCAATCAACAAAATCAGAATTTGCACAAACTGCTGAAATAGTTGAATTACAATTTGAAAATATAGCAAATCGTTTTGAAGAATTTGAAAATTTAATGGAAAAAAATGAATATACTGAAGTAAAACCTGTAGTTGAAAATATAGATTCAATGATTAAACATATGGGAGTTTTAATTGAAGAATTACCAGGTATTATGTTACTGGCAAATGATATTCTACCTAAAAAGATAGAAGAAGCAATGAAGAAATATAATGAAATGAATGAAAAAGGATTCCCATTAGATTATTTAAATATTGAATATAATGTTAAAGAAGCTGAAAATAAAATAGAAGATATTAAAAACAGAGCTATGAGTTTAAATATAGAAGATAGCTTATTTGATTTGAAAGTTCTTTTAGATTACTTTGAATCAATATTTACTGATTTTGAAAAAGAGAAAGTAAATAGAGTAGATTATGAAGAGGCTAACAAAATTTTTAAAAAGAAATATAATAAAACTAGTGTACTAATTAATGATATATTAAAAAGTGTTGATCAATTGAGAGAATTATATAATTTATCAGATACTGATTTACAAAGATTATATAATATTAAAACTGATTTAGATAAGTTAGATGCTGATTATAAAGTATTGATTGAACATACAAGTAATAATACATTTGCTTATTCACGTTTAACAAATGAAATAGAAAATCTTTCGTTAAAACTTTCTAGATTAAATAGTCAAGTTGATTCTATATTAGATTCTGTAGGAAGTATGAAAGAAGATGAAGCTAGAGCTAGGCAGCAATTAGATGAAATAAAAGGAATTTTAAAACAAGCAAAAGATAAAATCAAAGAATATAATCTTCCTGTTATTCCAAAAAATTATTATGTTGAACTTAATGATGCTCAAAGTGCTATTAAAGAAATGGTAAAAGAATTAGATAAAAAACCTATAACAATAGAGGTATTAAATATTAGAGTAGATACTGCTCGTGATTTAGTATTAAAACTATTTCAAACAACAAAAGAAATGGTAAGAACAGCAATGTTTGCTGAAATGGCTATCGTATATGGAAATAGGTATAGAAGTAATGTTACAGACTTAGATAAGTATTTAAGATATGCAGAAAACTTATTTTATAAAGGCGAATATAAGAAGTCATTAGAAGTAAGTATAAATTCCTTGAATAAAGTGGAAAATGGAATTTATGATAAATTATTAAATTTATATTCAAACAATTAGGAGGTTATTATGGCTTTAATTATTATTGTGGTTTTGGTAACGATTTTATTACCAAGTATTAAACAAATTAATGAATATGAAAGAGGAGTTAAATATACTTTAGGTAAATTTAGTTCTATTATGACTCCTGGTTGGAAAATAGTTTTACCTATATTTCAATCATATCAAAAAGTAGATATTAGAACTAAAGCAGTAGATGTTCCTGAACAAGAGGCTATTACTAAAGATAATGTATCTGTTAAGATAAATGCAGTTATATATTATAAAATATTTGATGCATCAAAATCTATTTTAGCAGTTGAAAATTATTATTATGCAGTTAGTCAATTAGCTCAAACAACTATGAGAAATGTAGTGGGGTCAGTTACTCTAGACGAATTATTAAGTGAAAGAGAAAAATTATCTGATCAAATATGTAAAGTAATTGATACTGCAACTGATCCATGGGGAATCAAAGTAGAAAATGTTGAACTTAAAGATATTTCATTACCTGAAGAAATGAAAAGAGTTATTGCAAAAGCAGCTGAAGCTGAAAGAGAAAAACAAGCAGTAATTACTAAGGCAATAGGTGAAGTTGAAGCTTCTAATAATTTAGCTCTTGCGGCTAAGACAATGTCTGAAGTTCCAGGTGCACTTCATTTACGTACTTTATCAACAATTAATGATATTTCATCAGATCAGTCAAATACAATTATATTTGCTGTTCCTTTAGAAATATTAAGAGCATTTGATGGAGATAAAGCTAAAGATGTAATAAAAAAAGTAACTAAGAAATAGTTACTTTTTTGTTGATCTATTTAAAGTTTTAACTTTCATTTTTTGTTTTTCGTTTTTTTGTAATGATTGGTAAAAATGTTTGTTAGTAGGCATAATTGGTGTATTATTTTCATAACCTAATTTTTGTAAGTATTCTGCTTTAAAACTCATTTGTGCACCTCTTTCCGCCTAATAATCATATCAATAAATAATATTGAAGTCAATACTAAAGTACAATAGCAAATAGATTTCCTGATCCTTTATTAACAAGTTTACTTAATGTTTGACATAATTTATATCTAATATTCTCAGGTAATAGTGATAATTTTGCTTGAATACCTTCTTTTACAATAACATCTAAACTTCTTCCAAATATTTCACTTTTCCATATATTTTCAGGATTTGTGTCAAAGTCTTTCATAATACAGTCAATTAATTCTTTGCTTTGAATTTCAGAACCAATAATAGGTTCAAAAGTTGATTCGACATCTACACGAATCATGTGTATAGAAGGTGCGGTTGCTTTAAGTTTTACGCCATAACGTGCGCCTTGTTTTATTATTTCTGGGGTATCTAATTTCATATCCGAAAGAGTAGGAGACGCAACACCATAACCTGTTTGTTTAACCATTTTTAAAGCCCCTTTAATTTGATCATACTCATATTTTATTTCATTGTAATCTTGAAATATATTTAATAACTCTGATTTGTTAGATATATCAATACCAATGATTTCTTTTAATATTTTATTATATAAATCACTAGGAGCATCTAAATTAATAGTAACTATACCAGTAGATGTATCAACACTAGATAAATAAGCTTTACTTATATATTCGCAATCACTAAAATGATTTGTAATTGTATCAATATCCTTTAATTTATCTATTTCAGAAACACTTTCTTTTATTTTGTCTATGTATATTTTTTTTAGCCAATTATTTGAAGATAGGGTAGCTATCCATTCTGGCATATTAACGTTAACTTCTAAAACAGGAAATTCATATAAAGCGTTTTTTAAAATAGTATACATATCTTTTTCATTCATGTTTTCTATATTTATAGGTAATACTGGAACATCATATGCATCTCTTAAGTCATCAGCAATTTTTTCTGTTTCTGGAAGCATAGGATGCGCCGAATTTAATATAACAATAAATGGTTTATTATATTCTTTTAATTCTTCAATAACTCTTTGTTCAACTTCTACATAATTATTTCTTTCAATTTCACCAAAAGATCCATCAGTTGTTATTACAATTCCAATACTTGAATGATCTCTTATTACTTTTTCAGTTCCTATTTCAGCAGCTTCTACAAAAGGAATTTCTTCATCATACCAAGGACATTTGACCATTCTAGGACCATTTTCATCCTCGTATCCCTTAGAGTCTTCTACAATGTATCCAACGCAATCTATTAATCTTATATTAGCGCTAAAATCATCTATATTAATTTTAGCAGCATGACTTGGAACAAATTTAGGTTCTGTAGTCATAATTGTTTTACCTGCCGCACTTTGTGGTATTTCATCTAATGTTCTTTTTTGTTCATATTCATCTTCTATATGAGGAACGATAAGAGTTTCTACAACTTTTTTTATGAATGTAGATTTACCTGTTCTTACAGCTCCTACAACACCTAAATATATATCACCACCTGTACGTTTTGTAATACTTCTTATTATATCTTCTTTTTCCATTTAATCCCTACTTTCTTATTCACTAAACTTTATGCGACAGAATTAAATATATTCGAAGTTAAATCATTTTATCTATATTTTTAGGAACTTTATCATTTAAAACAGCGCTTATTATTTTATCTTCTTTATCTTTAGTTATATCTTTACCGGTTAATTTACCAAGCTCTTGAATAACATCTCTTAGATTATTTTCATCTTTCATATTACCTTGTTCTAATTTAGAAGCAAGATTTAATATAGTGTCTTTATCAACGTTAGTTTTTTTCTCAACTTTTTTAAAAAAATTATCAGAAAAATTCATATAAAAAAACCTCCTGATATAAGTATATTCAAAAGTTAAAAATAGGTTAACAACCAAAAATACAAAAATACAAAAAAGTGACTTTTATAAAAACGTATAATTTTAAAAAATTAATTTTTTTTAAAAATGTAAAAAATGTAAAAATGACATTAACCCTTAAAAAATAACAAAAAGAGCAAAAAAACGAAAAAACAAAAAAATAAAAAATTAAAAAAGTAAAAAAAGTGTAAAATTAGAAAAGTGAAATTTGTTGAAAAATAAAGGCTAAAAGATATAGCGAACAAAATTTTGAAAAATATTGTAAAAAAAGTATTGACTAGCATAAAGAATTGGGCTACAATTTATCTAGAAAGTAGGAGAGGTAAATGACTGAAGAAAAAACTTTAGAAAAAGTGGTTATTAAAAGAAATGGCAAGAAAGTAGAATTCGATGGATCAAAAATAGCAATTGCCATTAAAAAGGGATTTGATAGTGTTAGAACAGATGATGAAGAAACTAGTTATACATCTAAAGATATACAAAAAATTTATCAATCTGTTATAAATAGAATAGATAAAATAGAAGATTCAAAAATTAAAATTGAATCTATTCAAGATATGATTGAAGAAGAATTAGATAAAAAAGGATATAAAGATGTTTATGAATCTTTTAAAGCATATCGTGAAAGACGTGCTAGTTCAAGAAAATTATTCTTTGATGAAAAGAAAACACATAAATTTTTAAAATCAATTGAAGGCTTAGGACTTAAGAGTGCTGGTGAAGAAGATGCAAAACGTGAAAACGCTAATGTTGATGGTGATACTGCTATGGGTACAATGTTACAATATGGTAGTACAATATCAAAAGAATTTGCTAAATCATATTTAATGAAAGCAAAATTTGCTACAGCACATGATGAAGGAACAATACATATACATGATATGGATTTCTTACCAATGGGAACTACAACATGTATGCAAATAGAATTAGATAAGTTATTTAAAAATGGTTTTTCAACAGGACATGGTCATTTAAGAACACCAAATGATATTATGAGTTATTCAGCACTTGCTGCTATAGCTATTCAATCAAACCAAAATGATCAACATGGTGGACAATCAATACCAGCATTTGATTATTATATGGCTCCTGGAGTATTAAAAACATTTAAAAAACAATTTAAACAAGAAATATATGATTTATTAGATTATACAGATTTACTTTCATTTGTAAATATGGATAGAGTAGCTAAAGAAATTGATAAGTTAAATTCAGTTGAATTAGATGTTTCTTCATTTGAACATTTTTATAAAGATTCAGAAAGTGTTAAAAGAATTTTTGAAAAGAGTTATACAAAAGCATTACAAAAAACAGATAGAATTACTTATCAAGCAATGGAAGCATTTATACATAATTTAAATACAATGCATTCAAGAGCAGGAGCTCAAGTGCCATTCTCATCTATTAACTTTGGTACAGATACTTCAAGTGAAGGAAGAATGGTAATTAAGAATTTCTTACTTGCTACAGATAAAGGTTTAGGAAAAGGTGAAACACCTATATTCCCAGTATCTATTTTTAAAGTAAAAGAAGGAATTAATTATAATAAAGAAGATAAGAATTATGATATGTTTAAATTAGCGTGTCGTGTATCTGCTAAAAGATTATTTCCAAACTTTTCATTCTTAGATGCACCATTTAACTTAGAGTTCTATAAGCCAGGTGACTTTAGAACAGAAGTAGGTTATATGGGATGCAGAACAAGAGTTATGAGTGATGTTACTGATTTAGATAACCAAACTACTGGTGGAAGAGGTAACTTATCATTCACATCTATCAATTTACCAAGAATTGCAATTAAACATGGTATTTGTTTAGGTGAAAGAGAAAAAGCAGATATGAAAGGATTCTATGAAGAATTAGATGAAGTAATGGAACTTGTAAGAGATCAATTACTTGAAAGATTTGAAATTCAATGTAGTAAAAGATGTTATAACTTCCCATTCTTAATTGAACAAGGTGTTTGGACAGATGGTGAAAAATTAAAACCAACTGATAGAATGAGAAAAATTTTAAAACATGGTAGTTTAACTACAGGATTTATAGGACTTGCTGAAACACTTAAAGCTTTAATTGGTAAACATCAAGGTGAAGATGAAGAGGCTCAAAAATTAGGTTTAGAGATAATTGGTCATATGAGAAAAAATGTTGATAAATATTCTAAAGAATACAATTTAAACTTTACTTTAATTGCTACACCAGCAGAAGGATTATCTGGAAGATTTGTTGGAATAGATAGAGCTATATATGGAAAAATTAAAGGTATAACAGATAGAAATTATTATACTAATTCATTCCATGTTCCAGTTTATTATAATACAAGCATAGCTCATAAAATTGAAGTAGAAGCACCATACCATAAATTAACAAATGGTGGACATATTTCTTATATTGAATTAGATGGTGACACAGCTCAAAATACAGAAGCATTTGAAAGTGTTATAAGACTTATGAAAGAATCTGGAATTGGTTATGGAGCAATTAACCACCCAGTTGATAGAGATCCAGTATGCGGATTTGTAGGGGTAATTAATGATGTATGCCCTGGATGTGGAAGAAAAGAATTTGAAAGCGTTCCAATAGAAAAAGTAAAAATAGGATGTAATTGTTAGAAGGAGGATTATTATGGAAAAGTTAGTTGGAGAAGGAGTTGGATTCGAAAGAATCAGAAGAGTTACAGGATATCTTGCAGGAGATGTTAAAAGATTTAACAATGGTAAAAGAGCAGAAGAAAAAGACAGAGTAAAACATACTGGTGTTAAAGAATTAATGAAAAATTATAAAGAAAAAGAAGCTGAATAATATGAAAATACGTTTAGCAGCAGATTTACAATCTGATAGTATAGTAGATGGTGAAGGCATAAGAACAGTTATTTGGACTCAAGGTTGTCCGCATCATTGTAAGGGATGTCATAATTCTGAAACATGGGATTTTGATGATGGAGCTTTGATTGATATTACGGAAATTGAAGAAAAAATAGATAATTTAAAAGCTCAAGATGGAATAACTTTCTCTGGTGGGGATCCTATGTGTCAACCAGAAGCATGTTCTATGATTGCTAAATATGCTAAGAAAAAGAATTTAAATATATGGTGTTATACAGGATATACTTATGAACAACTAATGATTTTATCAAAATCCAATAATAATATAATGGAATTCTTAAAAAATATAGATGTATTAGTGGATGGAAAATTTGAAATAGAATTAAAAAGTGATAAAGCATTATTTAGAGGATCTACTAATCAAAGAATAATAGATGTACAAAAAAGTCTTTATAATAATGAAATTTGTTTAATTGATAAATATATTATTAAAGATGAAACAGAAATATTAAATCGTGATAAATATATGTATATTTAGAGGACAAAAATTGTCCTCTTTTTAATATACTTTAGTAGGTGGGTTATGAGAAATAGAATGAATTTAAGAAAGAGAACATTTAATCTTAAGATAAAGTATAGAAAACATAAATTAACTAAAGTAGAAAAGGTATACATAATAATAGTTATAATATTTATATCTATTGCTTTTCTTTTTAATATTATAAACAAAAAGATAACCCCAATACTTATGACATATGCTGCTAAAAAATCTAAAACAATCGCAAATGTTGTTATAACACAAGCTATAAATGATAATATATATGAAGATATGAAGAAAGAAAATATTTTTATTGAAACAAAAGATAAAAATGGTAATACCATTTCTACAAATTTTAATCCAATAATAATAAATACAATTTTAAATAAAGTTACTTTTTGTGTTCAAGATTATTTAGAAAAATTAGAATCTGGAGAAATAAAAAAATTACATTTATCAAATAATATAATGAATGAATATAATTTAAAAACATCAAGACAAGGTGTTATTTATGAAATTCCAAGCGGAGTTATTTTTAATAATGCTTTACTCGCAAATTTAGGTCCGAAGGTTCCGGTTAAGATAAATATAAATGGAGATGTAATATCTAATATAAAAACTGATATAACAGATTATGGAATAAATAATGCTTTAGTAAAAGTAAGTGTAAGTGTTAAGGTTTATATTCAAGTTATTATACCTTTTAAAACTGAAGAAGTAATGGTTGAAACAGATATTCCTATTGTAATGCAACTAATAAAAGGAGAAGTTCCTTCATATTATTATCCAACAGGTCCAATTGATAAAACTAAATAAATTTGATATAATTAAAGAGGTGGTAATATGAATAAAATTATTAATGATCAAGAATTTAAATTAATTATAGATAAAAATGGATTTGAAAAAGAAGCGGTAGAAGAAAAAATAACTGAATATTTTGATCCTTATGATTATATTGTAGGGGATTGGTCATATGGAAAACTACGTTTAAAAGGTTTTTGTAAAAAAGATAATAAATTATTAAATAAAACAAATGATTATGATAATTTAGATAATTATATAAAAAATAATTGTGCATATGGTTGTAAATACTTTGTTTTAGAAAGAATTAAATAACATACTTTGTATGTTTTTTTTGTATAATTTTTTTAATTTTTTTCATATTAAGAAAAGGTGAGGATATGAAAAAAGCGGAATATAAGAAAATTGTTAAAAGACATACACCTAAAGAAGAAAGATTAAAAAATTCAATTATCGCATTTATAGTAGGTGGATTTTTAGGAGTTATAGGTCATTTTTTGTTGGAACTCTATAGTGCAGCTTTTAATGTTTCATCAGCAAGTGCTTCTGCTCTTATGATAGTTACATTAATCTTTTTAGGGTGTTTATTAACTGGATTAGGTTTTTTTGATGAATGGGTACATTTTTCTAAAGCAGGTCTATTTATTCCTATAACAGGTTTTGCTCATGCGATGATGAGTGCTACTTTAGAATATAAAAAAGAAGGTATGGTAACTGGAATAGGTGCTAATATGTTTAAATTGGCAGGATCTGTAATTATATTTGGAGTAGTAAGTGCTTTTACTTTTTGCTTAATTAGGGTTACTTTGGGGTGTTTTATATGACATTTAAATATAAGAATGTATATATAAATGATACAGCAACAGTAGTTGGCAAGTTAGAAAATGAAGGACCTTTAAGCAAATATTTTGATAAAGCAGAATTAGATTATTATGTTGGTGAAAAAACATTTGAAGAAGGAGAAACAAAATTAATTTTAGAAAGTGTTGATATTTTATTAAAAAAACAAAATAAAAATATAGAAGATATTAATATGTTTATTTCTGGAGATTTATTAAATCAAATAACAGCGTCTTCTTTTGCAGCACTTAAATTAAAAACGCCATATTTAGGTATATTTAGTGCCTGTGCATCAAGTGTAGAAGGTTTAATAATGGCTTCTAATATGATAGAAAAAAGGCAATTAAAAAACTGTATTTGTTCAGTTTCGAGTGATAATGATTGTGCGGAAAGACAGTTTAGATATCCTGTAGAATATGGTGGCCCAAAACCATTAACTACAACTTTTACAGTTACAGGAGCTGCTTCAGCACTATTGTCTAGAGATAAATCTTTAATTAAAGTAGAAAGTGGAACGATAGGAAGAGTAATTGATATGGGTATAAAAGATGCATATTCTATGGGAGCAGTTATGGCACCTGCTATGGCGGATACTCTTATGATGCATTTAAAAGATTTAAAAAGAGATATTTCATATTATGATTTAATATTAAGTGGAGATTTAGGACGTTATGGTAAAGATATATTAAAGGATTATATGAAAGAAGAATATAATATAAAACTAACTAAATATGATGATACGGCTTGTATGATTTATGATATTAATAATCAAAATGTATATTCAGGTGGTAGTGGACCAGCTTGTGCACCACTTGTTACATATTCATATATATTTAAATTGATGAAAAAGAAAAAAATAAAGAGAGTTTTACTTATAGCTACAGGCGCATTACTTAGTACAACAACAGTGAATCAAAAAAGAACGATTCCTGCTATTGCTCATGCAATTAGTTTGGAGGTAGCAGAATGATATATTTAAATGCATTTTTGTTTTGTGGTTTTATATGTTTGATAGGTCAAATTATTTTAGATAACACAAAACTTACGGCAGGGCATATAACTACAATGTTTGTTGTTATAGGTGCTTTATTAGATTCGATGTCTATATATGATAGGTTTATATTATGGGCAGGTGGAGGAGCAATGGTACCAATTACTAGCTTTGGACATTTGCTTTCACATGCTGCTATGGCTAGCTATAATGATAATGGTATGATAGGGTTATTATCTGGCTTATTTGATTTAACTGCTACTGGTATAACTTCAGCTATCATTATATCGTTTTTTATGTCATTAATATTTAAACCAAATAATTAAGAAAAGAGCTTCTTTTCTTTTTATTTACATTGATTTTACATTTGTTTTTTAGTATAATAATTATTGTTAAGGTGATTATATGTACTTAAAAAGGATAATAGCAAATGGATTTAAGTCATTTGCGGATAAGGTAAATATTGAATTAGATAATGGTATAACAGGAATAGTAGGTCCAAATGGTAGTGGTAAATCGAATGTTGTAGACGCTGTTAGATGGGTTCTTGGTGAACAATCAGTAAAATCTCTAAGAGGAGATGGAAATATGACAGAAGTTATATTTTCGGGTTCTAAATCAAGAAAAGCTACAAATACAGCAAGTGTAACATTAGTGTTTGATAATAAAGATAAATATTTGCCATTAGATTTTGATGAAATTTCTATTACAAGAAGAGTATATAGAGATGCGACTAATGAATACTTTATTAATAATGAACAAGTGAGACTTAAAGATATTACTGAATTATTATTAGATAGTGGTATCGCAAAAGAATCATTTAATATAATTTCACAAGGTAAAGTAGAAGAAATAATTAATAGTAAACCAGAAAACAGAAGAACTATTTTTGAAGAAGCCGCAAGTGTTTTAAAGTATCGTAAAAGAAAAGAAGAAGCTTTACGTAAACTAGATAGAACACATACTAATATGAATCGTGTAAATGATATAATTTCGGAATTAAAAAACCAAGTAGAACCTTTAAAACAACAAAGGGATAAAGCTATTATTTATAAACAAAAAAGTGCTGAATTAGAAAATGTTGAAGTCGCACTTATTACTAAAGATATTACAGATATAAATTATAATTATGTTGAAAATAAAAAAAGAATTGAATCTTTAAATGAAGAGTTATTATCTTTATCACTAGATAATAATAAAGCAGAAGCTAAAATAGAAGAGTATAAATTAAAATTAACAGAATTAGATAAAGAAATAAATTCTTTAAATAAAGATTTATTAGAAAAAACAACATTAGTAGAAAAAATAAATAGTGACAAAACAATACTATTAGAAAGAAAAAAATATGATGTTTCTGATAGTAAATTACATAATAATTTAGTTGAATTAAAAGAACAAGAAATGAATTTAAATAGTGAAATTTCTAAATTAAAAAAAGAACTAGATATTAAAAATGCAGATTTAGAAAAAATAAATGGTTTATATCAAGATTTAGAAAAAACTATAAGTAAAACAAAAACTGATAAGACAAATTTAGAAATAGAATTATCATCAAAATTAAGAGAAAAGACAAATTTAGAAAACAAAATAAATAACTTAAAAGATAGATTAGAACATAATGGTAATCTACCAGAAGCAGTTCGTAATGTTCTTTCAAATATTAAATTAGTAGGTATTTTAGATACAATAGGTAATGTAATTGAAGTAGAGGAAAAATATTCTACAGCAATCACAATATCTTTAGGTTTTTCAACATCATACGTTATAGTAGAAAATGAAAACTATGCGAAAGAAGCAATTAAATATTTATATGAAAACAAACAAGGAAGAGTTACTTTCTTCCCACTTAATATTATTAAACCTAAATTTGTTGATCAAGACACTTTAAATATAGTAAGTGGCATGAAAGGATATTTAGGTGTCGCTTCATCTTTAGTTAAGTATGATAAAAAATATGAAAACATAATAGGTAATCAATTAGGAAATGTATTAGTTGTTGATAATATAGATAACGCTAATGCTATAAGTAAAAAGATTAATTATCGCTATAAGATAGTCACACTTACAGGAGAACTATTACATGTTGGTGGATCTTTAACAGGTGGAATGAATAGATATAAAAATAGTGCAATAACTGATAAGTATGAATTAGAAAAATCTATTAAAGATTTAGATAAATGTATTAGTGATATTAAAACATTTGAAAATAAAATAAATGAGATAGACTATACATATAAATCGTTAGAAGATAAACTTTATTTAACTAGTAAAGATAAAATTACAATACAAGAATTTATAAATTCTAAAAATAGTATGATAAATCAATTACAAGATAAAATTGATTCTATATCAAAAGAAAAAAATACTACAAATAGTTTAATAAATGATAGTTTAAGTAAAGAAGAAGAAAAAATAATAAATGAATATTATAAAGCACTAGATGATAAAAACAATTGTGAATTAAAACTAGAAGATCTTAAAAAGAAAAGAGTTTCTATTAATGTAGAATTAGAAGAATATGAAAGTAATTTAAAATTAGAAAATACTTCTTATAAAGAAAAATCAAAAGAATTAAATTCATTAGAAATAGAAGTAAATAGAATGGATGTAAAACTAGATAATTTACTTACAAAATTAAATGAGTCATATTCTTTAACTTATGAAAAAGCAGTAACTCTTTATAAGTTGGAAATGGATGTTGAATCTGCAAGAAATATTGTTTCTAATTTAAAAAGAACAATTAGAGAACTTGGTAATGTTAATATAGATTCAATTGAGGAATATGAAAAAGTAAATGAAAGATATAGCTTTTTATCTAAACAACAAGAAGATTTAAAGAATGCTGAAAATACATTGCTTTCTATAATTGAAGAAATGGATGCAGTAATGGAATCAGAATTTATTAAAACATTTAAAGTTATTAGAGAAAACTTTGCAACTACATTTAAAGAATTATTTAAAGGTGGAACTGCTGATTTAAAATTAACTGATCCAAATAATATTTTACAAACAGGTATTGAAATAGTGGCTTCTCCTCCAGGAAAAAGTTTAAAGAGTATTTCACTATTATCAGGTGGAGAAAAAACGTTTACAGCAATAAGTTTATTATTCGCAATTTTAAAATCTAGACCATTACCTTTCTGTATACTAGATGAAGTAGAAGCGGCTCTTGATGATGTCAATGTTGATTCTTTTGGTAATTATTTAAAATCATTTACAGATAAAACTCAATTTATCTTAATTACTCATAAAAAGAGAACTATGGAATATGCAGATACTTTATATGGTATAACTATGCAAGAATCAGGTGTTTCAAAACTTGTTAGTGTTAAATTAGAAGAATCTAAATAAAAAGTTTAAAAAAACTAAAAAGTATAGTATAATTAAGTAGGTGATAAAATGGAACAAGGACAATTATTAGAGTATTTAATTATTATAGTAGTTATGGTTATAATAGCTATCGCAATTATAAAATCTAAGAAGAAAGATTTCAAAATTGAAATAAATAAATTAGTAACTTATTTAGGTGGTAAAGATAATATTTTAAGTTATGAATCAAACAAATCTAGATTCACAGTTACTGTTAATGATACTTCTATTGTTAATAAAGAAGCAATTCAAAAAATGGGAGCTAGAGGAATCGTAGAAATTGATAATGAATTAAAAATAATATTAGGAGATAATGCCGAAAAATTAAAAAAATATATAGATGAATTAAAGCGTTAATACGCTTTTTTGTCTTATAAATGAAGGTGATAATATGGGTTTTTTAAAAAGAATATTTAAAAAGAATGATAAAGATTTTGATGCATATGATAAGGGCTTAGAAAAGACTAGAAAAGAGTTTACATCAAAATTAAATTTACTTACAATGAAGTATAATAAAATAGATGAAGAATATTTTGAAGAATTAGAAGAAATATTAATTAGTGCTGATATAGGTGTAAAAACTGTAATGAATTTTACATCAAAATTAAGACAACGTGTAAAACATGAAAATATAAAATCGGCAGAAGAATTAAAAGAAATAATTGTTGATGAAATGTTTATAATCTATGTAGAAGGTCAAATACTTGTAAATAAAATTAATTATAATGATGATGGACCTACTGTAATGTTATTTGTAGGAGTTAATGGTGTAGGTAAAACAACAACTATTGGTAAAATTGCATATAAATTAAAAAATGAAGGTAAAAAAGTATTGTTAGTTGCGGGTGATACTTTTAGAGCAGGAGCAGTAGAACAAATAAAAGAATGGGGAGAAAGAATTGATGTTCCTGTTACGTATAAATTAGATGCTGATCCAGCTAGTGTAATTTATGATGGCCTTTTAAAAGCTAAAGATGAAGACTATGATGTTGTTTTGATTGATACAGCAGGTCGTTTACAAAATAAAGTTAATTTAATGAAAGAATTAGAAAAAATGAATAAAGTAATTTCTAATTTAATACCAAATGCTCCTCATGAAACTTTACTTGTTATAGATGCCACAACAGGGCAAAATGGAATAACACAAGCAAAGAATTTTAAAGAAATAACAAATGTCAGTGGAATTGTTTTAACTAAACTTGATGGTACAGCTAAAGGTGGAATTGTACTTGCTATTAAAGAGGAAGTAGGAATACCTGTAAAGTATATTGGTTTAGGAGAAAAAGAAGAAGATTTAAAAACATTTGATATTGAAAAATATATATACGGATTATTTAAAGGAGTAAATGATGAAGAAGATTAATAAAAATGATGTGTTTTTAGTAAGTGAAACTGTAATGCTTATAAGTATGTTATATTTTCTAATTTTATCAATTTTTTATAAAGAATTTTTTAAAGTTGTAGATGGTATAACTGCATTGTTCTTGTTTTCAATGGCTATTAATGCGATTTGTGTAAAGAAAGAAAAAATTGAAGGTTTAGTTTATGTTATTTGTGGTATAATTGTTTTAGTTATAGCAATCATATAAAATGGATAATTTTTATTTAATAGATTTATATGATATTTATGGACAACTTCTAACAGAAAAGCAACAAACATATTTTGAAGATTATTTCTTTGATAATCTATCTTTAAAAGAAATAAGTGAGAATTATAATATAAGTAGAAATGCTGTTTGGGGTACTATTAAAGAAGTAGAAAATAAATTGTTAAATTATGAAACTAAATTAGGTATTCATGAAAAAGATAAAAAAATAAAGGAAATTATAACTAAAACAAATAATAAAGAATTAATAAAAGAATTAGAAAAGTTGTTATGAAAGGGTTGGGTTTATGTTTGGTAAGATAGTGTATATTAGCGATAATGTAGCACATATTGAAATAAAAGAAGGAACACCTATTAATGAGGATCTTTTAAATATGCATGTCATATTCGAAGATGATAATAAAAAAATATTAGGTGAAGTAGAGGACTTAACACAAGAATTAATAAAGGTAAGATTTTTAGGAGAAATAAGAGATAATAAATTTGTTCTAGGAGTTATTAGAAAGCCAAAATTATCTGCTTCTATTAGAATTATTACAGAAGATGAATTTGGTTTAGTAATAGGTGAAGATAATAAAGATTCACTAAAATTAGGTGTTTCGCCACTATATAATGATTATCCAATTCATGTTGATATTAATGATATGTTCTCTAATCATATGGCTATATTTGGTAATACAGGTTCTGGTAAATCATGGGGCCTTGCTAGACTTTTACAAAACGTATTTGAAAATAAAAGTGTAGTACCAATTAGATCTAATTTTTTGATATTTGATGCTTATGGTGAATATCATAAAGCATTTGAAAAAATAAATGAAATAAATCCATCATTTAATTTTAAATATTTCACAACTAATGCTGATGATAAAAATGGAACATTACTTAGAATTCCAATATATTTACTGAATGTAGATGATTTAGCTCTTTTATTAAATGCTACTGATCATTCACAATTACCAATTATTGAAAAAATGTATAAATTAGCTCGTATTTTTTCAGAATCAGGTGAAATGAATGAAGCTTATAAAAATCATTTAATAGCTAAAGCTATTATGAATATACTTTATACTAATCAAACATCTACTAGTAAAAGAAATGATATATTTTCAATATTAAATGATTGTAGTACATCTAAATTTAATTCCGAAGCCCCTGTACAAGGTGTTGGATATGTAAGAAAATTTAGAGAGTGTTTTATTATTGATAAAGATGGTTCTTTCCAAGAAAGTATTTTAATTGCTGAATATGTATCATCATTTATAAATCCAGATTTAGATCAATATGAAGCAATGACTAATAATTTTTATACTTTAAAAGATTTGGAAAAAGCTTTAGATTTTACTTTAATATCAGAAGGATTACTTAAAAATGAAACAACATATAGTTATGCTATCGCATTAAAAGTAAGATTACATTCATTAATAATTAGTGAAAATGCAAAATATTTTGAATATCCAACTATGACAAATTTAAATAACTATATTGCTTCTTTAGTAGTTTGTCCAAATGGACAAAAAGCGCAAATAATTAATTTTAATTTAGAAGATATAGATGATTCTCTTGCTAAAACAATAACTAAAATATATACAAGAATGCTTTTTGAATTTACTAAAAAGTTACCAGTAAGAGCGTCTATACCATTCCATATATTCTTAGAGGAAGCTCATAGATATGTTCAAAATGATAGTGATAAAGAATTACTAGGATATAACATATTTGATAGGGTAGCTAAAGAAGGAAGAAAATATGGATTAGTATTTAATCTTATTTCACAAAGACCAGTTGAAATATCAGAAACAGTTATATCTCAATGTAGTAATTTCATGATATTTAAAATGAATCATCCAAGAGATCTTGAATATATTAAGAAAATGTTACCTAATATAAATCAGGAAATAATAGAAAAACAAAAAAGTTTACAACCAGGTACTTGTGTTGCGTTTGGTAAAGCATTTAAAATACCATTAATTATTAAAATGGCAGAACCAAAACCAGCGCCTTATTCAAGTAATTGTGATGTAAAAAATAGATGGCAATAA
>CAMOVA010000006.1 GCA_946626905.1 uncultured Bacillota bacterium
GAACAAAACCCATTTGAAATACCAGCACAACCAGCAATGGAACAACCAATGAATAACAATGGATTCTCACCAATGCCTAATTATCCTTATCCAGCTACTGAAGAATTAACTCCATTAATGCCAGAAACACAACAAGCAGGACCAAGTGCTGATTTAAATACAGTTATTAATACAATGAGAGATTGCATTAAACAAATAGAATCATTTGGTTACAAAGTAGATTCTGAAGAAGCTGATATGGAAAAAATGTATGAATTTAATATAAAAATAACAAAAGCATAATTAAAAAGTATAGTTCTATACTTTTTTTTTAAAATATGATATTATTAAAATAGGAGGAATAGAAATATGGAAAATAATGATTATATAGCAAAAACTCAATCAGGAAATATAAATTTTCCAAACGGGCAAGATCATTTATATTATATGGGTTATAAAGATGGTTCTGAGGTGGCACAAGCTAAAAAATCTACAGAAGATTTTGAATTAATAAGCTTTACTGAAGAAAAATTAAAAAGAATTGTAAATCCTGAACCTTATATTAGAGGGTACTATGATGGAATGTGCAATCAATTATGTTTAGTACCAGATGAAGAATTTATAAACTCGTTAATTTCATCGAAACAAAAATAGAACAAAAGTGTTCTTTTTTTGTTTGTATATAAAAATAAAAAATGGTAAAATAGTATAGAAATTGGAAATAATATAAAAGGTGATAAATATGTTTAATTTAGTATCAAAATATAAACCATCTGGAGATCAACCAAAAGCAATAGAAAAACTTGTAGATGGAATTAATAGTGATAAGAAATATCAAGTATTATTAGGAGCAACAGGTACAGGTAAAACTTTTACTATTGCTAATGTCATAAAAGAAGTAAATAAACCAACATTGGTATTAGCTCATAATAAAACATTGGCTGGTCAATTATATGCTGAACTTAAAGAATTATTTCCAAACAATCATGTAGAATATTTTGTTTCATATTACGATTATTATCAACCAGAAGCATATGTTGCAAAAACAGATACTTATATTGAAAAAGATGCATCAATAAATGATGAAATAGATGAACTCCGTCACTCAGCAACATCATCATTATTAAATTATGATGATGTAATAGTGGTTGCATCTGTTTCTTGCATCTATGGTATAGGTGAAATAGAAGAATATAAAAACAAAACTATTACTGTAAATGTCGGTATGCAAGTTAATAGAGATGAAATTTTATTGAAACTTGTTGATATGTTATATGAAAGAAACAATATAGAATTAAAAAGAGGTACTTTTAGAGTTCAAGGTGATATTTTAGAAATAATGCCTATTAATCAACACGGAAAAGCAATAAGAATAGATTTTTTTGGTGATGAAGTAGATAGAATTATGGAATATGACACTTTAACAGGTGCAGTAATAAATAATAAAAAAAGTATTACAATTTTTCCAGCAAGTCACTTTGTTACCAGTGAAGAAAAACTAAAAACAGCAATAGAAAATATAAAAATCGAATTAAATGATCAATTGGAAAAGTTTTTGAAAGAAGGAAAATTATTAGAACATCAAAGATTAAAAGAACGTACTAATTATGATTTAGAAATGCTTTCAGAAACAGGAACATGTAGGGGTGTTGAAAATTATTCAAGACATATTGCTTTAAAACAAGCAGGAGAAACTCCAACAACATTGTTAGATTTCTTTCCAAAAGATTTTTTAATGGTAGTTGATGAATCACATGTAACATTACCACAAGTTAGGGGTATGTATAATGGAGACCAAGCGAGAAAGAGTGTACTAGTAGATTATGGTTTTAGATTACCATCAGCACTAGACAACAGACCATTAAAGTTTGAAGAATTTGAAAAAAAGATAAATCAAATCATATGTGTATCAGCTACACCAAATGAATATGAAATAGAAAAAAGCAATAACGAAGTTGTAGAACAATTAATAAGACCAACTGGTTTATTGGATCCTGAAATAGAGGTAAGACCTACAAATAATCAAATGGATAATTTGCTAGAAGAAATCAATAAAAGAAAAGAAAAAAATGAAAGAGTATTGATTACTACTCTAACTATAAGAATGGCAGAAGAGTTAACATCTTATTTGAAGCAATTAGATTATAAAGTAGCATATTTACATAGTGAAATAAAAACATTAGAAAGATTAGAAATTATAAGAAATTTGCGTCTTGGAAAATATGATGTTTTAGTAGGTATTAATCTTTTAAGAGAAGGATTAGATATACCAGAAGTATCCTTAGTGGCAATAATGGATGCTGATAAACAAGGATTCTTAAGAAGTGAAAAATCACTAATTCAAACAATAGGAAGAGCTGCAAGAAATGCTAATGGTAAAGTAATAATGTATGCAGATAGTATAAGTGATTCAATGGAAGTTGCAATAAAAGAAACATCAAGAAGAAGAAAAATTCAAGAAGAATATAATCTAAAACATAATATAATACCAAAAACAATTATTAAAGATATAAGTGACGCTATATCAAATATAGAAAAAATAGAAGAAAAATCCAAAACAAAAACATTATCTAAAAAAGATAAATTACTTGAAATAGAAACAATAGAGCAACAAATGAAAATTGCAGCATCTAATTTAGATTTTGAAACAGCAATGGAATTAAGAGATATTTTATTTGAACTTAAGAGTGAATAATATGTTATAATTATTTTGGAGGGATATGTATGTCACGAACTTCTAGAGTAAAAGTATTAGAAAATGCTATATATATTATGGCATATGCTTTAATACTAGTACTAATGTCAATTATATTTGATGGAACAATACAAATTGATAATTCATTATTAGGAGCATGGGGTATTTTGATATCTATAGTTATTTATATACTTAATAAAACAGTAAAACCATTAATTGTAAGATTAACAATACCAATAACTGCCCTAACACTAGGATTATTTTATCCATTTATTAATTTATTTATTTTAAAATTAGTTGATTTTATATTTGGTAATCATTTAACAATTAAAGGTTATTTATTACCATTATTAATAGCTATAATAATTTCAATATTAAACATTTTAATAGATGAAACATTAATAAAACCAACAATAAGGAAGGAAAAATAGTATGAATCCAATATTTTTTAAAATAGGTGATATATGTATATATTGGTATTCCATAATATTATTAGTAGCCTTCCTTTTAGGTTCTATTGTAGTTATAAAAGAATGTGAAAAACAAAATATTGATAAACATAAAATAGAGGATTTAGTTTTTTATTCAATTCCTTTATGTTTGTTAGGTGCAAGAATTTATTATGTTTTATTTAATCTTGATTATTATTCAAATAATATATTGGACATATTTAAGGTATGGGAAGGTGGTTTAGCAATCCATGGGGGGATAATAGCTGGACTACTTATAGTTATATATTTTACAAAAAAGAATAATATAAGAATATTAAAATTAATAGATATATTAGTTTTAGGTTTGATAATAGGACAAATATTAGGTCGTTGGGGTAATTTTATGAATGGAGAAGCATATGGACCAGTTACTTCATTGTCATTTTTAAAATCTATTCATTTACCACAATTTATTATTAACGGTATGTACATAAATGGTGCATATCATCATCCAACATTCTTATATGAATCATTATGGAATTTGATAGGTTTAGTTATAATATTGATAGTAAAAAAATATATTAAAAATAAAGAAGGATTATCTACTTCAATATATTTAATATGGTATGGAACAGGAAGATTTTTAATAGAGTCTCTTAGAACAGATAGTTTAATGTTTTTAAATATTAAAATCGCACAGTTAGTATCAATGATTTTTATTCTATCAGGAATATTAATTAGTATTTATATTTTTAAGAAAAAAAGTACGGACTAGAGTTTAAAAAACTCTTTTTTTGTTATATAATTAAGTAGGTGGTACTATGAAAAAAGTAGTAATATTAGGTGGTGGAACTGGAATGTCCACTTTACTTAAAGGATTAAAAAACTTTCCTATAGAAATAACATCAATTGTATCAGTTTGTGATGATGGAAAGAGTACAGGAAGATTAAGACGAGAATTTCATCAACCAGCAATGGGTGATATTAGAAAAGTAATGGTATCATTATCAGAAACAGAACCATTAGTAGAAGAATTATTAAACTATCGATTTGAAACAACTAGTGATTTAAATGGGCATGCTGTTGGTAATTTGTTATTAACCGCAATGGCTAATATTACTGGAAATATGTCAGATGGTATAGAATCATTATCCAAAATACTTAATTTAAAAGGAAGAGTTCTTCCAATAACAGAAGACGATATAACATTGATAGCTGAAATGACTGATAATTCAACTATTAAAGGCGAACATAATATAACTGAAGCTCGTAAGAAAGTAAAAAGAGTATATTACGAAAAAGAACCAGTAATAAGAGAAGATGTTTTAAAATCAATTGAAGAAGCAGATTTAGTAATTCTTAGTATGGGTAGTTTATACACAAGTATAATTCCTAACTTAATTTGTAAGGATATAATAAAAAAATTAGATGAATCATCTAAAAAAATAATGTATGTTTGTAATATGGTTACTCAACCGGGTGAAACAGATAATATGAATGTTAGTGATCATATAAAAATACTTAATGAGTATTTAGGAAAACATAAAATAGATGTAGTAATAGCAAATAATGGCGTTATTACTAAAGAGATAGCATTAAAATATGCTACTGAAGAACAAAAAGATCCAGTTTTATTGGATAAAGAAAAAATAAAAGAAATGAATGTAGAATTAATAGAAAATAATTATGTAAGCATTAATGAAAATATGATAAGACATAATATAGAAAAACTAGCTTTAGATATATATTCATACATGGTAAGGTGATAGAATGTCATTTACAGCACAAGTAAAAAATGAAATCAGCAAATTAGAAGTATCAGAGATAGAATCAATTAGTGAATTATCTGCACTTATAAGAAATAGTGGCTCTATATCTGATAATATAAAAATAACAACTGAAAATGCTTCTGTAGCAAGAAGAGTTTTTGTGTTTGTTAAAAATATATTTGGTTATACCCCTAGAATAACTGTTAGACGTGGCTATAACTTTACCAAAAATTATGTATATATTTTAGAAATAAATAAAAAATTTGATAGTATAAAAAAAGAATTAAGCTTGGATACAGAATTACCAAAAGATTTTATATTAGATGATGAAGAATTAAAAAGATCATATTTAAGAGGATTATTTTTATCAAGTGGCAGTGTCAATGATCCAAAAACATCTAGATATCATTTAGAATTCTTTATAGAAGGAAAAGAGTATTCAAATTTCATAAAAGAATTATTAAATTCATTCAGATTAAACGCTAAAGTTATAAAACGTGATAATAAATACATGGTTTATATAAAGGAAGCAGAAAAAATAAGTGATTTTTTAAGATTAATAAATGCGATGAATGCATTATTCTATTTTGAAGATATAAGAATTTATAGAGACCATAAAAATATGACAAATAGATTAAACAATTGCGAACAAGCAAATGTTGATAGAATTATAGAAACAGCAAATAACCAGTTAAATGATATTCAATTAATAGAAGAAACAAACTCGTTAGAACTACTAGATGATAAAGTAAGAGAAGTTCTAATATATAGAAAAAAATATCCAGAAGTATCATTGTCTGAATTAGCAGAAATTATTGCAATGGAAACAGAACATCCAATAACAAAATCTGGTATATACCATAGAATTAAAAAAATTACTAATTTAGCTAATAAAATAAGAAAAAATCTAGAAAAAAAATAATATATTTAGTATAATAAAAAATAAAGTTAAAGGTGGTAATGTTATGATAATATGGGATTCAAATGTAAATTGTGCTAAAATTTTACAAATTTATAATTTTAAACCAGAACAATATGTTTATATTGTAAATACATGTTTAGATTATTATGTGACCGTTGATAAACCATTACCATATCATTGTGATATATGCAATCATAACGATATAATAGTCGCAGAAGGATATGTTTCTGAATTAAAAAAATATCAACCAAATATATTCGCTCGTAAAAAAATATATTACAAAAAAAGTAGGTGATAAGATGAAAGTGATATTTATAAAAGACGTTAAAGGACAAGGTAAACGTGATGAGATAAAGGAAGTAAGCGATGGATATGCAAAAAACTTTCTAATTAAAAATAAATATGCAGTTCCAGCAAATTCCACAACTTTAAAAAAATTAAATAATTCAATAGAAACTAGAAAGCAAGAAGAATTAGAATTAATAAATAAATGTAATCAAATTAAAAATAAGATGGAAAAAGAAAAAATTTCTTTTAAAGTTAAAACAGGTAAATCAGATATGATGTTTGGTCAAATCTCAACAAAGCAAATAAAAGAAGAATTAAATAAAAAAGGTTATAACGTAGATAAGACACAAATATTGCTTGATCATCCAATAACAAGTTTAGGAGTACACAATGTAGAAATAGAATTACATAAAAGTGTAAAAGCAGCTATAAAAATAAATGTAGGTAAGGAGTAAAATTATGAATACAAGAGTAATGCCAAATGATTTAGCAGCAGAACAATGCGTCATAGGTTCAATGTTTTTTAGCAAGAAAGCTTTACAAAAATGTATAGAGTCTTTAACAAAAGATTTATTTTATGATGAAAGAAATGCTAAAATTTTTGAATGTATTCAAGATCTTTCAGAAGCAGGAAAACCTATAGATATAACAATAGTAACTTCTGAACTTAATAATAGAAAACAATTAGCAAGTGTCGGTGGTGTTGAATATTTAAGTGAACTTACAACGATTGTTCCATCAGCGGCTAATATTGATGAATATATAAAAATAGTAAGAGAAAAAGCAATTCGTAGAAGATTAATAGAAACAGCATATGCCATAGAAAACGATGGATA
Organism: uncultured Bacillota bacterium; assembly: GCA_946626905.1. Classification (GTDB taxonomy): domain Bacteria; phylum Bacillota_I; class Bacilli_A; order RF39; family UBA660; genus OMSK01. The sequence goes on from CAMOVA010000006.1 coordinate 6,921, forward strand.
TGATTGTAAAGATTCAATAGATGAAGTACTAGATAGAACTGAAAAAAATGTAATGAATCTTTCTAAAAATAGAACAGGTACTGAGTTTAGACCAATACAAGAAGTTTTATTCAAAACTCAAGCAAACTTAGAAAAACTTTCACAATCAAAAAGTGATATTACAGGTTTACCAACAGGTTTTTATGATATAGATAAAATAACTAGTGGTTTACATGAAAGCCAACTTATAATAATAGCCGCTAGACCAGCAATGGGAAAAACAGCTTTTGCCTTAAATTTAGTTACAAATGTTGCAACTAACACTGATAAAACAGTAGCACTTTTTAACCTAGAAATGGGAGCTGAACAATTGGCAATGCGTATGTTATCATCTACTGGTCAAATTGAAGGTGGAAAATTATTAAAAGGAAGACTTGCAAATAATGATTGGAAAAGAGTAAATGAAGCTATATCTAGATTAGCAGAGACAAATATATTTATAGATGATACTCCTGGTATAACAATTGGGGAAATAAGAGCCAAAGCTAGAAGGCTTGCTTCTGAGGGAAATTTAGGATTAATTATAATCGACTACCTACAATTAATCAGTATTGATTCTAAATATGCAGGAAATAGACAACAAGAAATTTCTGAAATATCAAGATCTTTAAAAACTCTTGCAATGGAATTAAAAATTCCAATAATAGCATTAGCTCAATTATCACGTCAAGTTGATTCAAGAGATGACAAAAGACCTATACTTAGTGATTTAAGAGAATCAGGATCTATTGAACAAGATGCCGATATAGTTGCATTCTTATATCGTGATGATTATTATAATCCAGAAAAAGCAATAGATGAACATACAAGTGAAAGCGAATTTATAATAAGAAAACATCGTAATGGACCTACTTCAACAATAAAACTTATTTTTAGAAGAAACACTTCTACTTTTGTAAATTTTACAAATAAGGAAGAAAATTAATGAAAGTTTCTGTTTTAGCAAGTGGTTCTAAAGGTAATGTTTCATATTTAGAAACAGAAAAGACAAAAATTCTTGTAGATGTTGGAATGAATTGTTTATATATAGAAACTAAACTAAAAAAATTAGGAATAAATCCTAAAGATATAGATGCAATTGTTTTAACACACACTCATGTTGACCATATAAATGGACTTAGAGTTTTTTATAAAAAATATAAACCAAAAGTATATCTTACCGACAAAATGTTAAAGGATATATGTGAAATTGATAATTATGAATTAATAGAAGATGATTTTTCTATTAATGATTTAAAAGTAGAAGTTATAAAAACATCTCATGATGCATCTGATTCAAATGGATATATATTTTCAAGTGATTCAAAATCAGTTGTTTATATAACTGATACAGGTTATATAAACAAAAGATATTCTAAAAAATTAGAAAACAAAAATGTTTATATTATTGAAAGTAACCATGATGTAGAAATGTTACAAAATGGTAAATATCCATATCATTTAAAGCAACGAATTTTAAGTGATAGTGGCCATTTATCAAATGATATGACTTCAAAGTATTTATTATCATATATTGGATCAAATACAAAAGATATAATATTAATTCATTTAAGTCATGAGAATAATACTAAAGAGTTAGCTTATGATACTTTAAAAAATACTTTAAAAAATAAAATGCCAAATGTATTAGTATCAGAGCAAAATGATAATACAGAGATGATAGAAATATGATAAAAATAATATGTGTAGGAAAAATAAAAGAAAAATTTTATACTGAAGCTATAAAAGAATATTTAAAAAGATTAAGCAAATATACAAAAGTAGAAATAATAGAAGTTCCTGATCAAGTAAACGCTAATACCGACATAATCCTAGAAAAAGAAAAACAATTAATATTAAATAGAATTCAAGATAAGGACTATGTCATAACACTTGAAATAGAAGGTAAACCTTTAACTAGTGTAGAGTTTTCAAAAATGATAGAAAATACATTAATAAAAAATAGTAATATTACATTTATAATAGGTGGATCATATGGTCTACATGATGAAATAAAATCAATTAGTAACTACCATTTATCATTTTCAACCATGACTTTTCCTCACCAATTATTCAGAGTAATATTGTTAGAACAAATATATAGAGCATACAAAATAATCAATAATGAAAGTTATCATAAATAGTATTAAATTTAATAAAAAGTCTTTAAAAAAAGGCTTTTTTTTGATATAATTATTATAGGTGGTATTATGAAAGATAAATTAATAAATTATGTTGAATTAATGAACCGTTATGATGAAAATCCAGGAGTAAGTACTCAAATGTTATTTAGAAAACAAGAATTGATGGATATCAAAGATATACAACAAGAAGCAGAAAATAACATTGATTTAAAAAAACTTATAATTGATTTTCAAAGATTATTACCTAATGAAAGAATGTCAAAGTTAAATGACTTTTTAAAAAAGGAAGAATTGAAAACTTTAAAGGAAGATATTTTAAATCAAAATGCGACAGTAGAAGAAAAACAAATTTCATTAAAATATAGTGTTCCTGTTAGTTCGATAGAACATTGTTATTTATCAGATGGTACAGAATTATATAAATTTAAATCAAAAGATGATTCAACAACTATACTGAAATTAGAAGATAGTAAAAATTATCATAATACAAAAATATTAAAACAACTTTTTATGGCTAAATCAGATGAATTAAAAAATTATACTGAAAAAATAGATAGAATGAATCCATCAAATAAAAAGAAATTTAATTTCATTATTAATAATCGTTCAATCTATAATGTAAAGGCTATAAACCTAGATTATGCTATTTACTTAAATGAAAAAGATGAATTACTTGAAGTAATGTATGATCAATCAAAACAAACTATAAGTGTTCGTAACACAACTGAAAAATATAAGAAAGTACAACCTGAAAGAGTAATGAATACTCCAAAAGAAGAACCAGCATTAGCTATTAAAAGTAAATCTGGATTCATAAATGCATTCTTATTATTTACATTAACAGGATTTACAGGAGGAGTTTTAGCAACTATTCTATCATTATTTTTAAGTAAAATTTGAATAAAATAATTTAAAATCGCCAATATTAAATAGGAGGCGATTTTTTTTGAAAAAATTATTGCTTATAATTTTAATTATAGTTACTATTATTTTATATAAAAATAAACAATTAGAAAAACAACAATTAGTTATACCAAATAATTCAATAAGACTTAGAGTTCTAGCAAACAGTAATTCAAAAGCAGATCAAGATATGAAAATAAAATTAACATTAGAAGCTCATTCAATTATAAATGAATTACTTAAAGATGTTGATAGTAAGGAAGAAGCAGATTATATTATCAGAAATAATATAACTAATATAAATGAAAAAATTAAAAATAAATTATCTAATTTAAATTATAATGGTACTTATTATTTATCATATGGGAATACATTTTTCCCTGAAAAAAGATATGATGATATTATCTATAATAAGGGATATTACGATTCAATATTGATAACTCTGGGAAAAGGTGAGGGTAAAAACTGGTGGTGTGTTCTTTTCCCACCACTTTGCCTAATGGAAACTCAAAAAGATAATGTAGATAAGGTAGAATACAAATTTTTTATAAAAGATATGATTAATAAATATTTTTAGTATAAAAATATAAACCTCAAATAGAATTCTATAGGAGGTTTTTTTATGCAACTAATTGTATTAATAATAATAAGTATTAGTTTAAGTATGGACGCATTTTCATTAGCTCTTGTTTATGGCTTGCAAAACATGAATAAAAAAGATCAATACGTTTTATCTTTAATAGTAGGTATATATCATTTTATAATGCCACAAATTAGTAATTTATTTGGAGAAAAAATCTTTTCTCTTATTAATATAAATTTGTCTTTTATATGTTTTATAATTTTATTTATTATAGGCTTAGAAATGATTCTTTCAAAAGAAGATAGTGATAAAGCAAAAGAATTATCATTAAAGAATTATTTATTCTTTGGATTAGCAGTAAGTATAGATTCTTTTTCTTTAGGGTTAGGATTAGATACTATATATTCAAATAAAATAGTTGCCTCCTCTGTTTTCATGTTAATAAGTGCTTTTTTTACTTATTTGGGGTTAATATTAGGCAATAAAATTAATCATATTATAGGTAAAATATCTACAACTATAGGTGGAGTTATATTAATGATTATAGCAATAATATACTTGATATAACTTTACTTTTATATAAAAAATATATATAATTAAAATAAGAGAAAAATAATAATTATTGTGACAAATAACTAATTAAAACATAATAATAAAACAGGAGGAGTATTATGAAGCAAATAAAGATAAAAGGTGGCAATATATTAAGTGGTGATATAAATATTAGTGGAGCTAAAAATAGTGCGGTTGCTCTTATTCCTGCATCATTATTATCAGATGAGGAAGTAAGAATAGATAACATACCTAATATTTCTGATATAGATGCATTAAATGAAATATTAGAATATTTAGGTGCTAGTGTTAAAAGAGATGGATCATTAATGATAATTGATTCACATAATATAAAAAATAAAAAAATTCCAGAAAGCATTTCAAAAAAATTAAGAGCATCATATTATTTTATGTCAGCATTACTAGGTAAATATAAACGTGTTGAAATGTATTTTCCAGGTGGATGTTCAATAGGAACAAGACCAATAGATCAAACATTAAAAACATTTAGAGCTTTAGGAGCAACAGTAATAGAAGATGGAAATAAGTATACAATAACTGCTGATAAATTAGTAGGTACTACAATTCAATTGGATATGCCAAGTGTAGGAGCTACTGTTAATACTTTATTAGTTGCTGTAAGAGCAGAAGGTGAAACAATATTAAAAAATGCTGCAAAAGAGCCAGAAATTGTAAGTGTAGCAACTTTCTTAAATCAAATGGGTGCTAAAATAGTAGGTGCCGGAACAAGTGAAATAAGAATAGAAGGCGTAGATTATTTAGGAAGCTGTTTTACAGAAGTTATTCCTGATAGAATAGAAGCAGGTACTTATTTAATTGCAGGAGCACTTATAGGGAAAGATTTAACAATAAGAAATATGATACCAGAACATATTTCTTCATTAACAAGCAAATTAAAAGAAATGGGATGTAAATTAAAAATAGGAAAAGACTATATAACTATATCAAAAAGTGATAATTTAACACCAGTTAAAATTAAAACTTTGGGATATCCAGGATTCCCAACTGATTTACAACAACCAATAACTACATTACTTACTCAAGTAAATGGAACTTCTATTTTAGAAGAAACAATTTATGAAAATAGATTTCAAAATGTTCCATATTTAAATCAAATGGGATCTAATATTGAAATCAAAGAAAGAACAATTAAAATAAAGGGACCTACTAAATTAGTAGGAGCAACTGTAGAAGCAACGGATTTAAGAGCAGGTGCATGTCTTGTTTTAGCAGGTTTAGTTGCTGAAGGTGAAACAACAGTAACTGAAATAAAACATGTTCTTAGAGGATATGAAAATATCATTGAAAAATTACAAAATGTAGGTGCTAAAATAGAATTAGAAGAAATATAATAAAGTAGTAACAACTACTTTTTTTTAGGGGGTTAAAATGAAATTGAAATTATATATATTTTTGATTTTAATTGTATTTTTTACATTTTTAATATATATAGAAAATAAAGATAATAAAATATATTATGTTAATATTGATTCAACAAACAAGGGAGAATATAATAATTATATTAAAACTAAATTATTAGAAAATAATAAATTAGAAAAATATGTGAATGATTTTTCAAGCAAAGATTTAAGAACTACAGATTTAATAGAAGAAATAAAAACAAATAAAAAGCAAAGACAAAAAACAATTCAGCAGGTATTAATAAAGGCAGATTTGATAACATTAAATATAGGTATAAATGACATAAGTTATAAAATTGGGAAAAGTACAGAACAAGAATTAATTAATTATACCGATGAAATATTTAATGATATAGAAAAACTATTTAAACTGCTCAGAGTTTATAGTAAAGAAAATATATATATAATAAAATTTAATAATTCTTATGGTGAATACTATAATAATTATTTTGAATATGCTAATAACAAATTAGAAAAAATAAGTAAAAAATACAACATAAAAGTAATAGAAGAAAACAAACTAAATGATTTACTAAAAAAACAAAAAATGATATAATCATAATGAGGTGGTAAAATGAATTCAAACATAATGACAAAAGTATTTTTATGGATGTTTATAGGATTAGCTGTAACATTTGCAACAGGATCTGTAATAGCTAACAATCCAGACATGATAACTAACATTTTCCAAGGAGGAAGTATTATTGTATTAGCAATAGTAGAATTAGTTTTAGTAATAGTTCTATCTGCTAGAATAACAAAAATGAAGCCAACAACAGCAAAATTCTTGTTTATATTATATTCATTTATAACAGGATTAACATTTTCATCAATTTTTGTTGTTTATAATATTTCATCAATAATTTATGTATTCTTAGCAACATCACTTATAATGTTAGCTATGGCTGCAGCAGGAAATTTTATGAAAGCAGATTTAACTAAAATAGGAACAATTCTATTTGTTGGATTAATTGGAGTAATCTTAGCTACTATTGTAAATATATTTATAGGAAGCAGTGAGTTAATGTTTGCTGCAACTATTATTTCAATTATAGTATTTGTTATATATGTAGCATATGATGTTCAAAAGATAAAACAATTAGAAGATATAATTCCTGAAGAAAACTTAGCAATCTATGGAGCTTTACAATTATATTTAGATTTTATTAACATTTTCATAGATTTATTAAGACTTTTTGGCGATAATAATTAAAAATACTTGCAAACTTCTAAAAACGTTGCTATAATATAGGAGCAATAAATTACTATGACTTGAATTAGTCATGGCGGAAGGAGAAATAATATGAAAAAAGGAATACATCCAGAGTATGTGGATACAAAAGTAACTTGTGCTTGTGGTAATACATTTACTGTAAAATCAAATAAAGCAGAATTACATTTAGAAACATGTGACAAATGTCATCCTTTCTATACTGGTCAACAAGGTGCAGTTTCAAAAACTGGTCGTGTTGAAATGTTTAATAAAAAGTATGGATTTAATAAAAAGACAAATTAATGTCTTTTTTTATTATCATGTTGAATATAAAAATAACAAGTGATAAAATATTTATAGGAGGCATATATGAAAATAGGAATAGCAAATGATCATAGAGGATATGAATTAAAAAAAGAAATAGTAGAATTTTTAAATAACCTAGGATATGATGTAGTAAATTATGGATCAGATTCAACAGAACCAGTTGATTATCCTGAATATGCATTTAAAATAGGAGAAGCAATAAAGAATAAAGAAATAGATAGAGGTATACTTATCTGTAGAACAGGTATAGGTATGAGTATAGCTTGTAATAAAGTAAAAGGCGTTAGATGTGCTAAAGTAGATAATGTTGATGAAGCGGCTCTAACAAGATTAGATAATGATAGTAATGTTATCGCGATTAGTTATATAAAAGATATTACAGAATTAAAAGAAATAATTAAAACTTTCTTAGAAATAAAATTTAGTGGTGAAGAAAGACATAAAAGAAGAATTAGTTTAATTGATAATTATGGTGAATAATGACTATTAAGACTATATTATATATAATAATGATTCCAATAGTTTTATGGGCATTAGATTCAATTAATATAAATTCTATTTTCAAAAAAAACAGATATTATCAAGCAAGACTATTCTATTTAATATTGACAATAGTAATATCTTATTTGTTAGTAAATTTTATAATAGATTTTACTAATTATACAAAATTTGTATAAAACGACATTTATTTTGTCGTTTTTTTAGTATTCTCTTATAGAGGTGATAATATCAAAAAACTTCTTTTAGTAGTACTTTTAATAATATTTATACCATATATTTTAGTAACGCTTTTTATAAAGACAAATACTATTGAATTTATATATGTAGAAAATAAAAATGTAAGAGTCAAACAAGAAAAAACAAATAAGATAATAAAGATTCCTATAGAAGAATATGTAGTAGGTGTATTAGCTGGAGAAATGCCCGCATCTTTTCCAGAAGAAGCACTAAAGGCTCAAGCGGTCGCAGCTCGTAGTTATGTTTTAAAACATCTAAATTCTAGAAAAGATTATGATGTTGTTGATAGTATTAAAAATCAAGTATATTTAGATGATGAAACATTAAAAAGAAATTGGAAAAACAATTATGTTGAATATATAAATAAAATTAGAAAAGCAGTATTAGATACAAAGGGTGAATACCTAACATATAATAATAAACTTATTACTGTTTTTTTCTTTTCAACCAGTAATGGTAAAACAGAAAATGTAGAAGAAGTATTTTCAGAAAAGTTACCTTATTTAAAAAGCGTAGAATCACCCTGGGATAAAGAAGAATCACCTGTTTATAATGATACAAAAATAATGTCATTAAAAGAATTTTATAGTAAATTAGGTTTAAAATATGATGATATTTTAAAATTTAATATACTTTCCCGCACAAAATCTGGAAGTAACAAATATATTGAAATAAATGGTCATAAATTTAAGTCTACCGACGTTAGGTCAAAATTAAATTTAAGATCCACCTACTTTACAGTAAAAAGAGAAGGAGAAAATGTAAATATAAAAACAAAAGGTAATGGACATGGCGTTGGTATGAGTCAATATGGCGCAGCTGGAATGGCAAAACAGGGATATAGTTATAAAGAGATTTTAAAATATTATTATTCGGGTGTAGAAATAAAAAAATAGTATAAAACAAAATAATTTGGTCACACTTTAAATAGAGGTGATTAAATGACAAAAAGAAAGGTAAAAAAATCAGTAGTATATACTTCGTATTGTATTGGTTTAATAATGATTATAGGATTAATATATTTAGTAGAAGCAAGCATACCAAAGAAACATTCAAGTAAAGATAAATATAATTACGTATCTAAAACTATATTTGATGATATTGTACCAGTAGTAAATACTGATGATAAATTAATAAAACCATATACTGCAACTGATGTAGAAGAATTAAAAAAATATTATGATTACAAAAGTGAAGAAGCAGAACAAGAAAAATCAATAATATATTATGAAAATACATATATGCAAAGTAATGGAATCACTTATGGTAAAGAAACACCATTTGATGTAGTCGCAGTTTTACCTGGTACAGTAGAAGAAATAAAAAATGATGAGCTTTTAGGACAAGTTGTAACTATTAAACACTCTGACAATTTAAAAAGTATTTATCAATGTTTAAGTAAGGTGAGTGCTAAAAAAGGTGACTCTGTAATTCAAGGGCAAGTAATAGGTCAAAGTGGTCCATCAAATTTAAACAAAGATAAAGAAAATGTTTTATATTTCGAATTAATTTTAAATAATATATCTTTAAATCCAAATAATTATTATAATAAAACAATAGAAGAGATTAAATAATCTCTTTTTTTCATAAAATAGAAATAAATATATATACTTTATTGAGGTGAGATATGAAAAATATCCATGATAGAGTATTAGATGAAGCTAATCTTTTATTAGAAAAAGAATATACTGTAAGACAACTTGCACATATAAAACATTTATCAAAAAGTACAATACATAAAGATCTAACGGATAGATTATATAAAATAGATAAAATTAAGTATTTAAAGGTAAAAGCAATTCTTGATTATCATACCAAAATAAGACATATAAGAGGTGGTGAATCTACAAGGAGAAAATATTTAAAAACTGGGAATAATAATAATAGACAATAAATTTATAAAATGATATAATTTAGATGGTGGTAGTATGCAAAATCAAATATTAGATGTCTTAAAAATGGTACTGGTACCTTTTATATTTGTGGTTATTATAATTCCATTTATAAAAAAAGTAGCTGTTGATATAAATGCTGTTGATATGCCAGGAGGACGCCATATACATAAAAAGCCAACACCAAAATTAGGTGGATTAGGAATATTTTTTGGTTTCTTACTAGGATATATGTTATTTGGAACACATAGTGGGATAATGAATGCTGTACTAATTGGTAGTTTTATTATCATATTGTTAGGTGTTTTAGATGATATAACAGAACTAGGTCCGTTGCCTCAATTTATTGGACAACTTGTAGCGGCTAGTATAATAGTTTTTTATGGAGGATTATTAATAAAAGATATAAGTGCTTTTGGACTATATATTGATTTTAATTTCTTGTCATATCCATTAACAATATTTTTTATAGTAGGATGTATTAATTGTATTAATTTAATAGATGGGTTAGATGGATTATCAGGTGGTATATGTTCAATTTATTATTTAACAATAGGAATAATTGCATTAATACAAAATAAAACAGGATTAGACTATGTTATAACATTTACAATGTTAGGTTCTACATTGGGATTCTTAGTATATAACTTTCACCCAGCTTCTATATTTGCTGGAGACTGTGGATCTAATTTTATGGGATTTATGATAGCAGTAATTGCATTATTAGGATTTAAAAACGTAACAATGACATCGTTTATAATACCTCTTGTTATATTAGCAATCCCAATACTAGATACACTATTTGCTATTGTAAGAAGATTCTTAAAGAAAGAACCATTATTTAAAGGTGATAAATTACATTTACATCACCAATTATTAAATAGAAACTTATCAATAAGACAAACAATATTTATAATTTATGGATTAGATTTATTATTCGCAATCGCATCAATTATATATATATTAACAGATGGTATAATAGTTTATATCGCATATAGTATATTACTACTTGTAGTAATATTAATAGTTGTAAAAACAAATATTGTGTTTGATAAAGAACAAATATTTAAAAGACGTAAAGCGAAACATACTTAATAGTATGTTTTTTATTGAATATTGTTATAAAAAGTGTTATTATGATAATAGGTGATAGTATGAGAATAATCAGGAATGGCGAAGAAGTAGATGTAGTAGTTATTACATATTTTACTTTAAATAAAACTAGTTTTTTAACAAGAAATGCAGAATGTAGTAAATATATTTTATATACAGATGAGCTTGATACAGATACTAAAACATTACATTTATCAAAAGTTTTTAATATAGACGGGACTATCAATTTAATATTACCTGATAAAAAAGAATTAGATGTTTTAAAACCAATAATATCTAATTTTTTAGCTGATGAATCAACTGTATCAGTTGTTGTTAAAAACAAATATGAATATATTAGTGTTGATGAATTAAAAGATGAAAAAATAATTGAAGCAAGTGGTCAAAAAATAGAGATAAGTAAAAAGAAGTATTTAAAACTTCTTGCTAATAAATATTTAACTTATCCAGATATGAAATTAATCAATATGGACGAAATTCAAAAGGAAGGATTAGGTAAATACAATAAAATAGCTAAACCTGTTTCTCTTGTAATTGTGTTAATGTTTTTCTTAATCACAACAGTTATTGATTCTAAAAATATTTCTAGTTCTATATTTTCATTAACTATGTTAGAGTTTTTACAAACTGCTGATTTGGCAAAACTTATATTTATATTAATATTAAGTATAGTTTCTTATAATAATGAAGATAAAAAGATATATTTTAGCTTTATTGTTTCTTTTATATCAATAACTTTATTATTACTTGGAATTAAAAATTTAGTAACTGATATGTCTACTATAACATTACTTCCATATGCATTAAAAGATATGAGTATGGTAGCTATATTATCTTTAGCTCTTATCTATTCAATTCTATTAACAGTAGTATACTATTTATCAAAAGTATTATCTTTCTTATTTGTAAGTAAGTTAAAGATAAGAAATTATTTAACATATTGTGCTTCTTATATAACATTATTTACAGTACTTGGATTAGGAGCATTGACTTTATATAATGAATATATAACTTCTTATATAGACAAAATTTTAGCAGCTATTTAGCTGCTATTTTATTTTTTTATTAATATAAGTTTCTAATTCTTTTTTACCTTTTCGTAAGAATTTTTTTCTTGCTTTTTTATCGTAATGTAAATATATACAAAATAGTATTAACAAAATAATTGTTATTATGACTTTATATCTAATATCTAAATTTTTAACAAACTCATTTAAATCATTATCTTCTTTTTTATTACTCCATATACCTATTTTATCTTCTTTGGCTTTTTCTAAAGAAGTTTTTAATTCATCAGTATAAGTATATTTTCCATATAAATATTTAACATCTGCAAGGCCTCTTTTAACTAATTCATTTTGTAATAACTTATTATCTATAAAAACCCATGCTAAATAACGATTATATTTGTCTGTTTTTCCACTTTTATCATCAAATTCAAGTACGATTTTTTTTGCGTTACTTAAACTTTTACAAGTAAATTCACTGGCTTCTTCACCAAATGGCTCTTCTCCTTTAGTAGGATGTTTAGTTTCTGGTGTATCAACAGCTAAAAATCTCACTTTTATAGTTTCATCTTTCATAGTAAATTTAGCGGTATCACCATCTACACATTCATTTAATTTAACAGTTTGTTTTTCGTTTGCTAAACAAACAAGTGGAAAACAAAAAAATATAGTTATAAATATAATTATTTTTTTCATATTATTACCTCAATATAATTATATAATAATATTATAAAGTTGACAATCGTTTAAAAAGTGTTAAAATAATCGCAGAGATGGAGGGTTATTATGGCACCAATTATAGGAATAGTAGAATGGCCTTATTTTGATAAGGATAATGATAAAATTTATGAAGTAGTAAATCCAATAGTAGAATGGATTGTTAGAAGTGGTGGAATACCTATGGGAATATTTCCAACACAAATAGAAAACTTTGTGGATAAAAAAATACCAGAGTTAGAAAAAATGACTCCGACTGAACTTAAAAATTTAAAAGAAGCAATTATGATGTGTGACGGAATTATTAAACCAGGCGCTACAAGAATATATCCTCATGAAAGTAAGATATATGAATGTGCATGTGATCTTAATATGCCATATTTAGGAATATGTGGAGGAATGCAAATAATGCGTAATCATAATACAGAATATGTTCCTAATATTAAAAACGAAAGTAACATAACACATCAATCTAAAGAAGATTACGTTCATGAAGTAAATATTATAAAAAATAGTAGACTTCATTCAATACTAAATAAAGATAACATTATAGTTAATAGTAGACATAATTATCACATAGCAAATCCAGGTTTAAAACAAATAGTTGCATATGCTAACGATGGTATTATAGAAGCTATAGAAGATAGTAATAAATTATTTAATATAGGTGTTCAATGGCATCCAGAATCATTGCCTACAGATGATCAAAATAGTATAAATTTATTTGGAGAATTTATAGAAAGTGCCAAAATATACAAAAAGGGGAGATAAGCATAAATAAAAGAAAAAAGGGGTAAACCTCTTTTTTCTTTAAAAAACTTTACTTTAATAAATAATATATGTTATAATACCAAAGGTTAAAAAAAGGGAAGTGTTTTTTTATGAAAAAAATAAGAAATGTAGCAATTATCGCCCATGTCGATCACGGGAAAACAACATTAGTAGATCAATTATTAAAAGATTCTGGTACTTTTAGAGAAAACGAGCAAGTAGATGTTAGAGTAATGGATTCTAATGATCTAGAACGTGAAAGAGGTATCACTATATTAGCTAAAACAACAGCAATAAATTATAAAGATTATCGTATTAATATTCTTGATACACCAGGACATGCTGATTTTGGTGGAGAAGTTGAAAGAATAATGAATATGGTTGATGGTGTTTTATTAGTAGTAGATGCTTATGAAGGAACAATGCCTCAAACTCGTTTTGTACTAAAAAAAGCATTAGAAGCAGGAGTTACTCCAATTGTAGTAGTTAATAAAATAGATAAACCAACAGCTAGACCATTAGAAGTAGTCGATGAAGTTTTAGATTTATTTATTGAGTTAGGCGCAGATGAAGATCAATTAGAATTCCCAGTAATATATGCTTCAGCATTAAGTGGAACATCTAGTTACAATCATGAATTAAGTACACAAGAACAAACAATGAAACCAATATTAGATACAATAATTGAACATATACCAAGCCCTTCTATAGATACAGAAGGTTCACTTCAATTCCAACCAGCATTACTTGATTATAATGATTTTGTTGGGCGTATTGGAATTGGTGTTGTAAAAAGAGGAACAATTAAAGTAAACCAAATGGTTTCTTGTGTTAGAGTTGATGGATCAATTAAACAATTTAGAATTGCTAAAATGTTTGGATTTATTGGCTTAAAAAGAGTTGAAATACAAGAAGCAAGTGCAGGAGATATAATTGCTATTTCAGGATTACCTGATATAAGTGTAGGAGAAACAGTTTGTGAAGTTGGTAAGGAAGATGCACTACCACTACTTAGAATAGATGAACCAACGTTACAAATGACTTTTGGTGTTAATACATCTCCTTTTGTTGGACGTGAAGGTAAATTTGTTACTGCTCGTCAAATAGAAGATAGACTTAAAAAAGAAACAGAAAGAGACGTATCATTAAAAATAAAACCATATGATAATGAATCGTTTATAGTCTCAGGTAGAGGTGAATTACATTTATCTATATTAATAGAAAATATGCGTAGAGAAGGATTTGAACTTCAAGTATCAAAACCTGAAATTATTATTAAAGAAATAGATGGAACAAAATGTGAACCTTTTGAAGACGTTCAAATAGATGTTCCAGATGAATATGTAGGAAATGTTATAGAATCACTTGGAAATCGTGAAGGAATAATGGAAAATATGTCTAATCATGATGGTCAAACAAGACTAAACTATACAATACCATCAAGAGGATTAATTGGTTTTTCTACAGATTTTATGACAATGACTAAAGGTTATGGAATGATAAATCATACATTTAAAGAATATAGACCAATGGTAAGCACTAAGGTTGGAGAAAGATCTTTAGGTGTATTAGTTGCTAATGAAACAGGAAAATCAACAGCTTATGCATTAGGTGGATTAGAAGACAGAGGAATTATGTTTATTGAACCTGGTGTAGAAGTATACGAAGGTATGATAGTAGGAGAACATTCTCATGAAAATGATTTAGCTGTTAATGTTGTAAAAGGTAAAAACTTAACTAATACAAGAAGTGCTGGTAAAGACCACACTGTAGTATTAAAAAGACCTAGACAAATGAGTTTAGAAGTATGCTTAGATTATATTAATAGTGATGAATTAGTAGAAGTAACTCCAGAAAACTATCGTTTAAGAAAAAGAATACTTAATACTAATGAAAGAAAAAAATTTGACAGTAAAAAAGAAAAATAATTAATATTTTTCTCTAACAGGAAGGCCCACATTTTAAATGTGGGTTTTATTATTTTTTAACCTTAACTTTAGGTGTTTCTATTATTTCAATGGCTTCTAACTCTTCTTTTAAAAAGATGTATTGTTCCTTTTTAGGTAATTTTGATATAGGTCCTTTAGAATCATTGATAATATAATTATCATTATCATTAGTAACATATAGAGTGTTTTCATCGCCATCTTCTAAATCCATTACTATCATGTTTGATTTTTTCTTTTTAAATAAGTTAATATTTATTGCTGTAGTAATAGAGGGGTATTCATTATAAATGTTTTTTTCATTTTCGGTTAAGGGTACAATTAAAATGTTTTTTTTCAAAAACTCTAAGTTGTGCATATTATATTTTTTTATATTCTTAATAAGATATCCCAAATTAATTATAGGAATTATATATATAATGCTTTTATCATAATTGTAATTATCTAGTTTATAGTCTTTTTTTATAAGGTCATTTATAAAATTTAATTTATGTATTTTCTTGCTGGCAATACTAACTACGATAGTACTACTCAATATTAAAAATTCCACGTTGCTCACTTCTTTCTATGTTGGTTTATGTGCAAATTAAATAGCTATTTATGAGTAGCGCACGAAATTAAATTTACCATATTTTAAATACCCATGTCAAATTTTTTTAATATGTTGTTTTTCGTTAGAATATAAGGACTAATCTAAAAAAATATAGAAAAAAATATATAAAAAAAATTAATATTTTACACTTTTGGTGTAAAGGAGAGTATAAAAAAAGAAAAATAACTATTATTTTTCTTCTTCAAAAAACTTAACTATATCTACCTCTAAAGTATTTGCTATTTGTTCTAAAGTATCTATTGATAATGTTTGATAAGTAACAGATTCAAGTTTAGCAATGAAACTATCACTTAATAATAATTTATCAGCTAACTCTCTTTGAGTCCATCCTTTTTCTTTACGATATTTTCTAATATTATTTCCGATAGTGTTATATATATTAGATTTATTACTACTCATAATATCACCACCTTAATTTTCTCATAAAAAGCACCTATTTAATATAGACTAATAGTCCAACAAAATGTATAATTAAATTGGTGATAATGTGAATAATAAATTAAAATATTTAAGAAAAACAAATGGTTTAACTATATATGATATTTCTAAAAAAATAGGTATTAGTTCTGTTCATTACTATATGATAGAAAGTGGTAAAAGCAAATTATATTATGATATAGCCATTAAAATATCTTCAGTATTTAATATGAAACCAGATGATATTTTTTATACTAATTAACTTTATTTTTTAAATAATAGTTTCTTAATTCTTTAAATCTTTGATAATGTACAACTTCTCTTTGTCTTAAAAAAGAAAGAGGTCCAAGTACATCCTTATCCTCTGTTAAATCCATAAGGTGTTCATAAGTAGCACGTGCTCTTTGTTCGGCTGCCATATCACTTTCTAAATCAGCAATATGATCTCCACTAGCTTCTATATATGTTGTAGAAAAAGGTACACCATTAGGATCATTTAAGAATAATGCAGAATCGTGCATAGCAAAGTGACCACCTAATCCAGCTTCTTTAATTTCTTCTATAGTTGCTCCTTTCATAAGTCCATATATCATTGCACTAATCATTTCTAAGTGAGCTAATTCTTCAGTAGCTATATCAGTAAGTAAAGCTTTACCTCTAGAATCAGGCATTGTATATCTTTGATTTAGATATCTCAAACAAGCTGCTAATTCAGAATCAGGTCCACCATATTGACTCATTAAATATTTAGCCATTTTTAAATCTTTATTTTTAATATTTACAGGATACTGTAATTTTTTTTCATATTTAAACATAAAACCCTCCTAATTTTCCCAAGGCCAAGGTTCATTATCCCAGCTCCAAGGAATTTCTTTAGTCGCATCACTATTAACAAAAACAGGCCCAAATCTGTTTTGGTATTCTTCTAATAAATTATTACTTTGAACGCGATATTCATTGTATAATTCAATCATATCTTTATCATTTGGATAAACATCTAAATAAAGATTTATATCATGAGCAGCAAAACAAAACATATCTACATATAGTAATAACATTTCTTTGTCATTACTTGCTTCTAAATTAAGAGGTCTAATTTTATATTCATTATATAAACTTTCAAACATATTACCTCTTATAAATCCATTGTATGGATCATACAAAGTTTTTTCATTTTCATCTTTACTAAACATTGGTTGATTATAATTATTATTTTCATAATTATAATAATCTAGTTTTTCTCTATACATAATTTTCCTCCCAATGTATCATACGAAATTAGTTAAAAAGTGTATAGGTAATTGTCTATTTAATTATTTTTCATTAAAAACTATTGTCAAAAGTTAAAAATACTGATAAAATATAAAAGTGTTATGGCGTGATTGGTGAAGTGGTTAACACGGCGGATTGTGGTTCCGTTATGCGTGGGTTCGATCCCCACATCGCGCCCCATTTAAAAAAATACAGTCATTTGACTGTTTTTTT
>CAMOVA010000007.1 GCA_946626905.1 uncultured Bacillota bacterium
GAAACAAATAACAAGAGAGATGTTAAAAATTTATCAACCATTATCAAATATGGATTGGATGAACTATCGACTTGTTAGAAAAGACTTAACATTTCATCACATAGTAAAGCGAGAAAACCAAGGAAAACAGGAGATAAGTAACGGGTGTCTTTTGATGCCCGTTGCCCTGCACACCAGTATCTTCACTTAATAGAGTATAAAGACATAGAAACATATAATGCTATAAACAGGATATTTAAGTATGTAAATCAACAAGAATATGAACCTACAAGAGAACAAAGAGAAATAATAGAATACTTATTAACTGAATTTGAGAAAGTTCATAAATGGGATAAAAATTCAAAAGGAAAACCATTAATACAATATAAGTATAAAAAAAGATGTTTGTAGATAGCATTAGGAACAGATAAATTATTTTGACCGTTAGCATCTGATTTAAGTAATTCTATCTATTCCTACTGGTGTCTATAAAAGGACACCTGCTGCATCCTATCATTTGAGGAAGTGCCTTTGATTGCTACTCTTTTTGAGTAGCATTAAGAATAGATAGTTTTTTTCATATTAATTTCCCTTTTATTTTTTGATTAATTTTTTTGCTATCTATTCTTAATGGTATTCATAAAGTGGGAAGGACTGCCTATATGGATGGGAAAGGGTGTCTTTATTTCGGCATTATGCTATGTGGGTTGATAAGACACCAGAATGTCAAAGGAGGAAAAATGAAAAGGATAATCAAGATAGGGAATAAAGAATATGAAATGAAGTCTAGTGCTTATACTCAATTCAAGTATAAGAATGACACAGGAAGGAAGCTACTAAAAGATTTACAAGATCTAACTCAATTACAAGATAAAGAAGAATCTGAAATGATAACATCTATTGATGACTTAACTGATATAGTATTAAGAATATCTTATGTAATGATAGAAGAAGCAGATCCAAGTCAAGTTACTACATTTGAAGATTTCTTAAAAGGTATTGATGGACTATTTGATAATACTAATTGGATTAATGAAGTAATATCATTAGCAGTAGCACCCATTTCAAGGGGAATATAAGAAACTTCCCCACAATAACAAAAGTAATGAACCTGTAGATGAATATGAAGTTATAGCATTAGCAAAGAGATTAGGAATATCTATTGAAGAAATGAAAGATATGTCTTTTGTATCTTTAATGAATATTCTAATTAGTTCAGTAGAAGAAAATGAACAAATAGGAACTGAAGAAGATGTAAGAAGATTATTTGGATAGGAGGATATTATGAAAGTAAAAGTTATTAAAAATTATTTTGATACAGAAAAAAAGCAAAATATGGTTGCTGGTAAAGATGTATTAGAAAATGTATCAGAAGAAAGAGCTAAACAATTAATAAAAGCTGGAGTAGGAGAAATCATAGAAACTAAAAAAGAAAAAGTAGAAACTGCTAAAGTAGAAGATAAGGAAGAAAAAAAAGAAACTGCTAAAATAGTAGAAACTAAAATAAAAAAAATAATTAAAAAGAAATAATTATGAGTTATGGAGTTAGAAAAGATTTTTATAATTCTAAAGCATGGAAACAAGTAAGAAAGAATGTTTGGTTGAAACAAAACCTATTATGCAATAGATGTGGTAAACCTGTATATGTTGATGGTATTAGTAAATGGATTCCAAAAGAAAAAAGAAGAACAGGAATAGTCCATCATAAAATATATTTGGATAATATAAATGTTTATGATGATTCAATAGCATTAGATGAAGGCAACTTAGAAGGTATTTGCAAAGATTGTCATGAAGAAGAACACCATAAAGATCAAGTTACTAGATCTGGATTAATGTTTAATGAAAATGGGGAGCTAATCAAAAAAAATTAGCCCCCCTGCTTAGCATTCCATTATATACCAATGGGAAACCGAGGCAAGGCCTTTGAAAAATGTGCAAATTCATGCAAATACCCCCATAATTTGTGAAAGGAGCAGTAAAATGACTAAAAGTAAAGCAATTAACTTCAAAGCAGTTAAAAATGTGTTAAATGAGATGCCAGAAGATAAGTCTATGTTAGGATTAGCTTTAATTAAAGAATTAGAGTTCATGAAAAAAACAATGGCAAAATTAAAAAGTGAAATTACAAAAAATGGAGTAGTTACACAGATGGATCAAGGAAAATATTTTATTGATAGAGCTAATCCAGCAATTACTCAATACAATGCAATGATAAAAAATTATAATTCAACTATAAAGCAAGTATATGAATTAATTCCTAAAGAATTATCTGATAATTTTGATGATTTTGATAATGATGAACTATGACATATATTGAAGAATACTATGAATGGATTAAAAAAAATCCAAATAAAGTTGGAATAAAAGTAAAGACAGTATATAAAAATTTAGTAAAAAAATTGAAGAAACCACAAAAGGTTTCTTTTTTTAATAAAGTAACAGGAGAAAATGAAAATCATACTTATATTTTTGATGAAAAAAAATCTTTAAGATGTATTCATTTTATAGAAAAATATTGTAGACAATCTAAAGGCAAATGGAATGGAAAACCACTTAAATTAGAACTATTTCAAAAAGCATTTCTACAAGCATTGTTTGGATTTGTAGATAAAGATACAGGTTTTAGACAATATAGAAAAGCAATATTATTTGTTGCTAGAAAAAATGGAAAATCTGTATTAGATTCAGGAATAGCTAATTTTATGCTTACTAAAGATGGAGAAGGTGGAGCAGAAATATATTCTATAGCTACCAAAAGAGATCAATCAAAAATTGTTTGGGAAGAAAGTAAGAAAATGATAAAAAAAAGTCCATCTTTAGCAAAAAGAATAAGATGTCTAATAGGTGGAATATATTATGATGCTACTGATTCATCATTTAGAGCATTAGCATCTGATAGCAATTCATTAGATGGTTTAAATGCACATTTAGTAGTTGCTGATGAAGTCCATGCATGGAAAGATAAAAATTTATTAGATGTCATGTATGATTCTATGAGTGCAAGAGAACAGCCATTATTATTAGAAACTTCTACTATGGGAACTGTAAGACAAAATGTATTTGATATTGAATATGACTATGCTGCACAAGTGATAGAAGGTTTAATACAAGATGATGTTCTATTACCAATTATTTATGAATTAGACAATGAAAAAGAATGGACAAATGAAGAATGCTGGTATAAAGCTAATCCAGCATTAGGCAAAATTAAATCAATAAAGAATTTAAGAGAAAAAGTAGAAAGAGCTAAAAACAATCCAATAGAATTAGTCAACTTATTATGTAAAGATTTCAATGTAAGACAAAATAGTATAAATGCATGGCTTACATTTGAAGATTTGAATAATGAGGAAATCTATTCTGATTGGAAAGATTGTTACTGCATTGGTGGATGTGATTTATCAAGCACTACAGACTTAACTTGTGCAACATTATTAGGTGTTGTAAAAGGAAAAATTAGAGTAAAGCAAATGTATTGGATTCCAGCTAACTTTTTAGAGAAAAAAGTTACAGAAGATAAAATCCCATATGATAAATGGTTAAAAAATGGATTATTAAGATTATCAGGAACATCCAAAATTGATTATCATGATGTAACATCATGGTTTTTGGAACAAGTTCAAGAAAATGATTTAAGACCATTATGGGTAGGTTATGATAGTTGGAATGCTCAATTTTGGTGTGATGAAATGACTTCATATGGATTTACAATGCAAGAAATAAGACAAGGTTATAAGACTGAATCAGCACCATTAAAACAAATGAAAGCTGATTTAATGGATAAAAAGATAAATTATAACAATAATCCTATTTTAAAGTGGAATCTATCAAATGTTGTAGTTAAAGTTGATGATAATGAAAACATTATGTTATCAAAGGAAAAAGCAAGGCAAAGAATTGATGGAGCTGCCTCTTTAATGGATGCATATGTCATTTATATCAATAGACAACAAGAATACTTAAATTATATTAGTGAGGAGGTTAAATAATGGAACTAAGAAGTTGGTTTAGCAACATATTTGGTAATGATAAGAATACAACTGCACCAGAAACAGCAACAGAAGTAAAAATATTAGATGATAGAAAAGCTGTATTTACTCCATATAAAGGAGATTTTGAAAATGATCCTGATGTATTAAAGTGCATAGATGCTATAGCAAGAAATGGAGCTAAAATGCATCCTAGACATATAAGAAATTTTGCTGGTAAAATGGAAAATTTAAAAGATAATTTGTATTCTTTGTTAGCTAAAAGACCTAATGAAGTTCAAAATGCTTATCAATTTTATTATCAAGTAATAAGTAATTTAGAGTTATATAATGACTCTTTTATTTATGTTCAAAGAGATGAAAATTTGAATGTAACAGGATTATATCCATTAAATTTTAGTGAAGGAAAATATTATGAATACAAAGGACAAATATGGTTAAAGTTCAAGTTTGGAAGAACTAAAGAAAGATTTGTAGCATATGATGATTGTATTCATTTAACAAGATTTGTAGGAGAAGATGGATTGTTTGGTGGTAGTCCTAAACCAATTATAAAAACATTATCAATTAAACATGTATTAGATGAAGGAATTGTAAATGCAATTAAAACTACTCAATCAATTAAAGGTGTAATCAAATCTACAAAAGCAATGTTAAAACCAGAAGATGTTAAGAAAATGAGAGATCAATTTGTTTCTGATTTTGTTAAAGGTGGAGATAAATCTGGAATAGGTGGATTAGATGCAACAACAGATTTTACTCCTGTAAAAATAGAGCCAACTACAGCTAGTGATAGTCAAGTAAAGAGCATAGATGATAAGTTATTATCTTATTTTGGTATTAGTGAGGAAATTATCCAATCTAAATATTCAGAAGATCAATGGAATGCTTTTTATGAATCAATATTAGAACCTATAGGATTACAAATGAGTTTAGAGTTTTCAAATAAAATATTTACTTCAACACAAAAGTATTTTGGACATGAAATATTATTTGAAAGTAATAGATTACAATATGCAAGTAATAAGACAAAAATAGAATTATTAAGATATGCAAATAACATTATGACAGTAAATGAATTAAGAGAAGTATTTAATTTAGCACCAAGAGAAGATGGAGATGTTATACTTCAAGATTTAAACCATATAGACAGTAATATAGCTAATGATTATCAGTTAGGTAATGATTCTACTGATACTAATAACACAAATGAAGAAGGAGGAAATGAAGATGAAGGAGAAGGAAATTAGAAAGTTAGATTTACAATTCAGGGCAGAAGATACAGATGAAGGAAAAATGGAAATTAAAGGTTATGCAGCAGTATTCAATAGTCCAGAAACATATGGATATACTGAAATAATAGCACCTACAGCATTTGATGAAGCTGATATGTCAGATGTAGTTCTTAGATACAATCACAATGATTCATTTATGGTATTAGCAAGAACTAGAAATAAATCATTAAAACTAGATGTAGATGAAAAAGGTTTATTTATGGATGCTACATTACAAGATGATATTACAGAACATAAAAATATATTTAATGCTGTAAAAAGCAAATTAATAGATAAACAATCATTTGCATTTACTGTAGAAGAAGATACATATGATTATGATACTGATACAAGAACAATTACTAAAATAGGTAAATTATTTGATGTATCAGTAGTAGATCAACCATTTTACAATGCAACTGATGTATCAGTAGCAAGAGATATTAATAATAGTGATTTCTTAGCTAGGAGAGAGCAAATAAGAAAAGAACATGAAGAAAAACAAAGATTAGAAGAACTAAGAAAACTAAAAGAATCAGTATTAGCAAAATTAGGTTAAACAATTATGAGAAAGCATCTGGAGAGATGTTTTTTTGTTGCTGGAGAGTAACTAAGTTGTATTAATAGACAGCTGGAGAGCTGAATAGGAATATAGGATGCCTTTAAAGAACTAAAAATATAAGGAGGGCAATTATGTCAAGAAAAGAAGAAATTGAAGCTAGAAAAGTTGAACTTAGAGAAGAAGTTGAAAATGCTGAAACTACTGAACAAGTAGAAGAACTAGAAAAAGAAGCTGATGCTTTAAATGAAGAAGTTGAACAAATAGCTGAACAAGAAAAAAATGAAGAAACTGCAAAAGAAATGGAAGAAAAATCTCTTGCAGTAAAAGAAGTAAAGAAAGTTGAGGTAAAAAGTATGAATGAAGAAATGAAAGAATTTAGAAACTCTGAAAAGTATATTAATGCTTTTGCAGAATATGTAAAAGGTAATAATGAAGAAATGAGAGCATTATTATCAGAAAATGCTGGTACTATTACAGGATCATCATCAACAGTAGCAGTACCAGATTTTGTATATGATATTGTTAAAACAGCATGGGAAAAAGATGACATTATGTCATTAGTTAGAAAAGTATCTGTACAAGGTAATTTAAAAGTAAACTTTGAAGCAAGTGCTACTGATGCTGTAGAACATGCAGAAGGATCTGGAGCAGTTACTGAAGAAAGTTTAGTATTAGGAATTGTAGAATTAAAGCCAGTTTCTATAAAGAAATGGATTTCTATTTCAGATGAGGTATATGGATTACGAGGAGAAGATTTCCTAAGATATGTTTATGATGAATTAACATATAAAATTGTTAAAAAGACAGCTGATAGCTTAATTGCTAAAATTGCTGCATTACCACAATCATTAACAGCTAATAATGATGGTATTTATGATACTGTATCTGCTAATAAGATTACAGAAGCTCCAGCAATGGGAACTATTTTCAATGCTATAGCTAATCTTAGTGATGAAGCTGGAGATTATACTATAGTTATGAATAAATTAACTTATGCTGAATTTAAGAGAGTACAATTAGATAATAATTATGCTGCTGATATATTTGATGGTATAAGAGTTAGATTTAATAATACTTTACCAGCATATGGAACAGCTACAACTGGACAAGTATATGCTATAGTAGGAGATTTCAATCATGGTACTTTAGCTAACTACCCAGAAGGAGATGGAGTTGATCTTAAATTTGATGATAAGACTCTAATGACTTCTGATTTAATTAGAATTTTAGGTAGACAATATGTAGGAACTAATGCAGTAGCTGATAAAGCATTTACATTAATTGCTAAACCAGAAACAGTTTAGTAGAAGAAAGAAGGTAAGGCTATGCTAGAAGAAATAAAAAAAATTCAAGGTATAAATCATTCTGACTTCGATAATATGATTAACATATGGATTGGAGCAGCTGAATTAGACCTTAAAAGTATCGGCATAGTCGATACTCTAATAGATAATCCTGATAGTTTAATTAAAACTGCAATAATAACTTATGTATTAAGTTTTTTAGATGTAGACAATGCTGAACTATATTCAAATTCATATAATATACAAAAAGATGTTTTAAGACATACTAAGGAGTATATAGAAAGTGCAATATAGTGAGATTATTTATTTAATTAGCACCAGTAAAACAGAGGATGAGATAGGAAATATTATCAATTCCTCTGAAAAAAGTGCTAAATGCTATGCTAAAAAGCAAAGTGTGAAAACTAATGAATTTTATAGTGCTGTAGAGGTAGGATTAACTCCTAGTTGTGAATTTGTTGTTAAAAGACTAAATTACAATGGAGAAGAAGAATTAGAATGGAATAATGAAAGATACATGGTAATAAGAACAATTGATCCTAAAAATAAGTTTGATATTGTTTTAGTATGTGCTAGGAAGATTGGTATAAATGGCTAATAAAGGCATTCTTGAAATAAAGGATATTTTAAATGAATATTCTAATGATATTCAAGAAGCAATAACTAAAGATGCACAAGATGTAGCAAAAGAAGCTGTGTCTGAATTAAAAAACACATCTCCTAAACTTACAGGTTCATATAGAAAAGGATGGAGAGTTAAAACAGATAAAGGTAAAGGTTTTGTTGAATGTATAGTTCATAATGCTACTAATTATCAACTTACTCATTTACTTGAAAAGCCACATTTAAAAAGAAATGGTGGGCTAACTATTCCTAAAGTTCATATTTATCCTGTAGAACAAAAGGCAGTAAAACAATATGAAACTGATGTAGAAAACATAATAAAAAATGGAGGTTAATATGGAACATAAAGACATTTATGACTTATTAAAAACATTGAATATTCCTGTAGCATATGACCATTTTGATTCTAATAAAAATGTAACTCCACCATTTATAGCATATAGAGAAATTAGTCCAGATACATTTAAAGCTGATGGAATAACTTACTATAGACCATATGAATTTGAAATTGAATTAGTTACTGAAAAAAAAGATGTAGAATTAGAAAAAGCTATTGAGGAATTATTAACAAATAATAAAATTCCATATGATGTAGAAAATGAAGTATGGGATGAAGATGAGAGAATTTATCATAATTTTTATGAAATTTAAGCACATATAATTGTGCTTTTTTATTTGAAATATAAGGAGGTAAACATGGCAAATAAAGTAAAATTTGGATTATCAAATGTTCATATTGCTCCAATTACTTATAATGGAAGTCAAGTAACATATGGAGATATATTTACATTACCAGGAGCAGTTAATCTATCACTAGATCCTGAAGGAGAAAGTGCTGATTTCTTTGCTGATAATACAAAATATTTTAGTGATTATGCTAATCAAGGTTATACAGGAACATTAGAAGTTGCATTAATCAATAATGATTTTAGAGAAAAAATATTAGGACAATTAAAAGATAGAAATGGAGCATTCATTGAAAATAGTGGAGATTCATTTAAAGACTTTGCATTAGGATGCCAATTTGAAGGAGATTCAAAAGGAACAAGATATTGGTTCTATCAATGTTCAGTATCTAGACCATCAGTAGCATCTCAAACAATTGAAACATCTAAAACTCCTGTTACAGATGAATTGAACATTACTATTAACTCTAGAATATCAGATCAAAATGTAATGGTAAAAATGGAAGAAGATGGAACAAATACAGCTGCATATACAGCATTCTTTGATGAAGTATATGAGGCAAATCTATAATAACTACTACTCTTATGAGTAGTAAAAAGACTACTCTTTATGGGTAGTTTTTTTAGTATTTATAAGAAAGGAGAATATCATGGCAAGTAAGAACATTAAGGGTATAGTCATAGAAATTGGTGGGAATACAACAAAATTAGAATCAGCATTAAAAGATGTCAACAAAATAGTTTATTCAACTAATTCTGAATTAAAACAATTAAATCAAGCATTAAAACTAGATCCAAAGAATACTGAATTGATAGCACAAAAACAAGATGTATTAAGGAAGAATATAGAAGCAACTACTGAAAGATTAAATACATTAAAAGAAGCACAAAGACAAATGGGTAGTTATTCTAGTCTTACTGAAGAACAAAAAGAACAATATAGAGGATTAAGTGTAGAAATTGCTAAAAGTGAAAATGCTCTAAAAAACATGAATGAAGAACTGAAAGGCACAACAAAGATTGATTTAAGTAAGTTAGGAGAAGGACTTAAAAAAGTAGGAGAAATTGCTAAAGATGTTACTAAAAAAATGATGGAAGTAACAGCTGCAATTGGTGGAGCATTAGCAGGATTAGTAGGAGCAGGTGTTAAGAGTTATGCTGAACTAGAACAAAATCTAGGTGGTGTAGAAACTTTATTTGGAGATAGTGCAAATAAGGTTGTAGAGAATGCAAAAAATGCTTATAAGACTGCTGGTGTAAGTGCAAATGAATATATGGCAGGTGTTACAAGTTTTAGTGCATCATTATTACAATCACTAGGTGGAGATACTGAAAAAGCAGCAGATATAGCTGATATGGCATTTAGAGATATGAGTGATAATGCAAATAAATTTGGAACTGATATGTCTAGTATTCAAAACGCATATCAAGGATTTGCTAAACAAAACTATACAATGCTAGATAATCTTAAATTAGGTTATGGTGGAACTAAAACTGAAATGGAAAGATTATTATCAGATGCTGAGAAATTAACAGGTGTTAAATATGACATTAATAATTTAAGTGATGTCTATGAAGCAATCCATGTAATTCAAGAACAAATGGAAGTAACAGGAACAACTGCTAAAGAATCTGAAAAAACAATAAGTGGTTCAGTTAACTCAATGAAAGCAGCATTTGATAACTTCTTAAATGGTAGTGGTAGTCCTGAAGCATTAGCAGAAACTATAACTAATGTATTAACAAATATAGGAAATGCAATAGTTAAATTAGCACCAAGTATATTAAATGGTGTAGTAACATTAATACAAACATTAGTGCCACAAATAGCACAATTATTATTAGATTTATTACCTCAACTATTAACTGCAATAACAAATATGATTAATGCATTATTAGGAATGATTACTTCTAATATGGAATCTATATCAAATGCAATAAGTCAAATAATTAATGCAGTAGTAGGATTTATAACTGAAAACTTACCTACAATAATTGAAATGGGTGTTCAATTATTAGTTGCATTAGTTGAAGGAATAATTAAATCTATACCTCAATTAATACCTACATTAATTCAGTGTATAGAAACAATAATCAATACAATAATAGAAAACTTACCATTAATAATAGAAACAGGAATTGATTTATTAGTAGCATTGATAGAAGGAATTGTGGATGCAATACCTCAATTAGTAGCAATGTTACCTAAAGTAATTCAAAAGTTAGTAGAAACATTAACTAGACCAGATATGATAGTTAAAATCATAGGAGCAGCATTACAATTAATGTTAGCTTTAGGAAAAGGATTAATAGAAGCAATACCTCAAATGTTAACTGCAATACCTAATATTATTGGAGCAATAGTAACAGGATTTAGAAATAGCATTGCTAATACAAATTGGGGAGAATTAGGAAAGAATATCATCAAAGGAATTTGTGATGGATTTGGTAGAATAGGAAGTTATTTGAATAATAAAGTAAATGAAGTTAAAGATCAAATAACTGCTAAATTTAAAAAGATATTTGGTATTCATTCTCCATCAACTTTAATGAGAGATACTATAGGACTTAACATTACTGCAGGAATTGGAGAAGGTATTGAAGAAGGAATACCACAAGCACTAAAAGATGTAGATGTAGCTATGAAACAATTAAATGCAGGAATAGAAGCTAGTGTAAATCCAACAATAAATCCAAGTGTATCTTATGATACTAACTATAGATTAATGGCAAGTGCAATGAAAGAAGCATTACAAGATATGGATATAGTTATGGATGATGAAAAGTATGGAAAATTTGTTGTAAAGACAGTTACTGATACTATTTATACTTAGGAGGTGTAAAATGAGAAATTATGTAATAATAAATGGTGTTAATTCAACTACAATAAATGGATTAGCAATAAATGAAATGCCTCCAATAACAAAACCATCTATCAGAACAAATACTGAAGAAATAGATGGTAGAGATGGAGATATAGTTACAAGATTAGGTTATAGTGCATATGATAAAGAAATGACTATAGGATTGTATGGAAATTATGTTCTAGATGAAATAATGAGTTATTTTAATCAAAGTGGAACAATAATCTTTTCAACTGAATCTGATAAATATTATAATTTTGAAATATTAGAACAAATAGATTATGAAAAACTATTAAAATTTAAAACTGCAACAATAACAATGCATTGTCAACCATTTAAGTATGAAGTAAATGAAACACCAATTGCATTAGTAAGTGGAGATAACATTGTAAGAAATAAAGGTAATATCTATTCAAAACCAATTGTGTATATTGAAGGAACAGGAACAATAACAATATCATTAGAAGGAAATCAAATATTTAATATAGTAATGGGAGATAATACTGAAATAGAAATAGATATAGAAAAGTTAGAAGCATATAATCCTAATGATGGAACATTACTAAATAGAATAGTAACAGGAGATTATGATGACTTTAAACTAGAATCTGGAAACAATACAATTGCTCTAGGTGGAACAATAACAAGTGCAAATATAAGAATGTATAGTAGGTGGTTGTAATATGTTAAAGATATTTCAAACATTAGATAAGATATATACCACTAATGGAGATAAAATATTAAAGACTACTAAAGCAGTAGTTCATAAAGAAGATAATGGAGCTTTCTACTTAAGTGTAGAAGCTCCTTTAGATTATATAGATTATTTAGTATCAGGAAATATAATAGTTGCTAATACTCCACAAGGAGAACAAGCATTTAGAATAACTAATGTAGAAAAGACTAGAAGTAAAATTAGAATAAAAGCAAATCATGTATTCTATGATAGTGTTAATTACTTAATAGAAGATAGTTATGTAGTAGATAAGAATTGTAATGATGCTCTAGATCATTTGAATAATGCAACAAGTGATTTAAGTCCATTTAATACAATTTCAAATGTAACTAATATAGCAAGTTATAGATGTGTAAGAAAATCTTTATATGAAGCAATACAAGTTGTTTTAGAAAGATGGGGTGGACATTTAGTAAGAGATAATTGGACTATAGGTATATATGATTCAATAGGACAAGATAATGGTGTAACAATAAGATATGCTAAAAATTTGAAAAACATAACTGCAACTTATAATTGGGATGATGTAGTTACAAAATTAATGCCTGTAGGAAAAGATGGAATATTACTAAATGCAATTGATCCAAATGTAAGTGTATATGTAGAAGCATTGAATCCATATGTAGTTCCATTTACAAAGACAATATCATTTAGTCAAGATAATATTGAAGATGATAACTATAGAGATGAAGATGGAAATTTAGATGAAGCTGCATATAAACAAGCATTAGTTGAGGATTTATATGCACAAGCAACTCATTATGTAGAAGAACATCAAGTTCCTAGTGTTAATTATAGTTTAAGTGCTAATGTAGAGAAAATAAGTGATATAGGAGATACTATACAAGTCATTGATGAAAGACTAGGAATTGACCTATTAACACATATAATTTCATATGATTATGATTGTATATTAGAACAATATATACAATTAGAATTTGGAAACTTTACTCCACAATTATCTAATCTAGTAAGCAATATAGAAAGAAAGACTGATGAAGTAATAAGAGAATCAACTGCAACTATTCAAGTAACATTGAACAATGAACTACAACAAGCTACTTCACAAATATGGAGTGCATTAAGTGATTCATATGTAATATATGAAGGAGATAAAATCCTAATAGTTGATACATTACCAAAAGAAGATGCTACTAATGTAATAATGATAAATAATGGTGGTATTGGATTTAGTAATACAGGAATAAATGGACAATTCAATAGTGCATGGACAATAGATAATGTATTAAATATGGAACAAATAAATGTAATTAATCTAACTGCTGATTTAATCAAAGGTGGAACATTAAAGTTAGGTAGTAACTTAAATCAAAATGGACAAATAGAAGTCTTTGATGAATCTAACACATTAATAGCAGAACTAAATAAAAATGGACTAAAAATGTATGGTGTTGATGGTAGTTATGTATTAATGAATAATGAAGTTGGATTTGCAGGATATGATAGAAATGATAATAAAATCTATTGGGTAGCACAGGATGAATTTCATATGAAAAAGAGTGTAGTAGAAGAAGAAATAACTCTATGTAATAAATTAAGATTTATACCTATAGAAGTATATAATGGTTCTACTCTAGTAAATGATGGAATAGGATTAGTAAGTGTTGCAGGAGGTGGTAATTAATGGCAAGTGCAAGTAATTATTCTACATTATATGCATCTTATGGAGCATATTATGGATTATCAGTTAGTTTTACTGAAAATTCTACAAGTGTAGCAAACAATACCTCTAATGTTACATTATCGGCATCACTTTCATCACAAAATAGATCTAGTTGGAGTTCATCAAGTGCATCAACTTTAACTCTATATTGGCATGATAATAGAGAAAATTATGATAGATATGTATCAAGTATAAGTTTTGGTGGAGTAGGTTCTGGAGAAACTAAAACAACAAGTGGAACAATAGATGTAACACATAATAGTGATGGTTCATTAAGTGGTTATGCATATGTGTATTTTGGAAAAGGTGGAACATCATCATATGCTCCAAGTTCTAGTGGATTACAAACAAATTGGACTGTATTAACAACAATAGCAAGGTATCCAACATTAACAAGTGGAAGTAATTTTACTGATATACAAAATCCTGTTTATACAATAGCTAATTCTAATACTACATATAATGTAAGAGTAAAAATAGAAGTAGGGACACAATACCAATTAATAACTAGAGATTTAGGTGTTGGATTTAAAGGAACTTATACTTTAGAATTAACTGAATCTGAAAGAAATACATTAAGAGCATTAACTCCTAATAGTAAAACATTAGCAGTAAGAGAAACAGTATGTGCAATGAGTGGAAATACTGAAATAAATGTAAGTTATAGAGATTATACAATGACAATAGTAGATGCATCTCCTACATTTGATTCTAGTTATTTAGATAGTAATTCAACAACAACTGCAATAACAGGAGATAATCAACAAATAATAAGAAATCAAAGCACATTAGAAATAGATGTGTCAAATGCAACTGCATATAAATATGCAACATTGAGTAGTATTAAAGCTACAATAAATGGAACAATATATAATGCAACATTAAGTGGTGGAAATGCCACTTTTAATATTGGAACATTAAATGTATCTACAAATATAAATGCAGTATTAACTCTAACTGATTCAAGAGGATTTACTGCTACACAAACATTAGAGTTAGAAATTCTAAATTGGGAATTACCAACTGCAATTATCAATCTACAAAGAGAAAATAATTATTATTCAAATACAAATATAAATGTAGATGCTAATTATTCTAGTTTAGATAGTCATAATACAATAACATTAAAAACAAGATATAAGAAAGTAACTGATAGTAGTTATGGTTCATATGTAACATTGCAAGACAATGTAACATCAACATTAAATTTAGATAATAACTATCAATGGGATGTTCAAGTATTAGTTCAAGATTTATTAGGACAAACAACTTACAATTTAACATTAGATAGAGGTATTCCAATTATCTTTTTTGATAGATTAAAAAGGTCTATGGGAATAAATTGCTTTCCAGAATATTCTACAAGTCTAGAATTAAATGGAAATCCTGTAGGAGCATCTAATAATACATATAATGCAAGTGCAACTGACACATATAGTTGTAATTATATAAATAGTTTAAATACTTATAGCACATCTGAACAAAGAATAGGAACATGGATAAACAATAAGCCACTATATAGGAAAGTATTTACATTTACTACACCATCAAATGATGATGATTATATTATTAATACTGGACTTTCTATGGATAAAATTATAAAAGTATATGGTGGAATAGCAGGAGCAAGTGGTGGTGTTACTCCAATACCTTATGCAATATGGTTTGGAACTACACCATACTATACAACATTCAGGGTATCGGCAAATAAAATATATTATAAAGGAAGTTCTGCCTATGGTAATACTTCGGCATATGCAATTATAGAATATACAAAGACAACTGATTAATAAAAGAAGGAGAAAAAGAGAAATGTTAAAATTCATAGCTACATATTGGGTTCAAATAATGTTTGCATCAGGAGTAATATTAGGACTTCTAAAATTGAGTTTATCACTAATTGAAGGTGTTAAATGTTCATTAAGAAATGACATATTACAAATCTATGATAATTGCAAAGAGAAAAAAGAAATCCACAAATATGATTTAGAAGCAATAGAATTGTCTAGTCAACTTTATTTCAAGTTAAAAGGCAATTCTTTTGTTAAAGACATAGTTAAAGAAGTTCAAACATATAAGATAGTATAGGAGGTTAATATGAAAGATAAATTTGCTAAATTAATCGACTTGAAATCAATTGTAACTTTATGTTTAACAGGATTATTAATATATGGAGCAATAACAAATAAATTTGATGCTAATGATGTGATGACTATTATAGTAATGGTTTTCACATTTTATTTTGCTAAAAAAGATAAAGGAGATGATAACAATGGATAAAGAATTACTTGAAGAAATCATTGAAGATTTAGTGATTGATGAAAACAATCCAATGCAACAAGAAGAAGGACAACAAGAAGAAGTAAGGGAGGATGATGAATAATGCCTACACCACATGAATTTTATTTGCAAGTTATAGGGAAAGCATTTGATGAAGATGGTGTTTATGGAGTTCAATGTGTAGATGGATTCAAAGCATTTTGCAGATTAGTTCTAGGATGGAACATAGGAAATAAATCTATATGTAGTCCAACAGGTTATGCTACTTCTATTTGGGATAACTTTGAAAGATTAGGATTCAATAAATACTTTGATAAAGTAGCTCCAAATCAAATGGTTGATGGAGATTGGGCAATATGGCAAAAAGGTTCAAGACCATGTCCTTATAGTCATGTAGCAATGTTTAGGAGAGATAATGGAAATGGAACAGGAGTATTCCTAGGACAAAATCAAAATGGATCAAGAGCATTTAATCAAGTAAATATTTCTTATTCAGGATTAAGAGGAGCATTTAGACCAAAGATTTATCATCAAGCACCTGCAACAAATAAGAACTATGTTAATTTACCTCCACAATATGACAAATGGGCATTCTATAGATTAGATTCAGCACCTGTTAAGAAGAATGCTATAGGTAATCTAAATCCAAAGAAATTTGGTGGATTATCATATTATATTTATGCATATAGAGATAATAGAACAACTGCTGAAATTCAGACTGTCCAATTTGGTAGAGTAAAAATATACATTCATAATACACCTGCAGTTATCACATATGATAGATACCTTTATAAAAATGGAAATCATTAAGAAATTGATAGCAAAAGTATAGCAA
The DNA here is from genome assembly GCA_946626905.1 of uncultured Bacillota bacterium. Lineage (GTDB taxonomy): Bacteria > Bacillota_I > Bacilli_A > RF39 > UBA660 > OMSK01. The sequence continues at coordinate 16,821 of CAMOVA010000007.1, forward strand.
ATTCTAATAAAAATATAAAAAAGGTATAATGTATCATTAAAACTTAAAAATCAAAATAAAGTGCAAAAAAGGACTAGATTAATTTCTAGTCTATTTTTTTATTTGAATAAAATTAAAAATTATGTTAAAATATACCACCCCTAAAAAGGAGGTGGAGTAGGGGAAGTGATGAAGGTAACTTATCAAAAAAGAGATGGCAGTATTTTAGAAAGATATAGAAATACTACACCACCCTATAGAATTGGAGATTATACATCTATGGGATGGAAATTACTTAACATTGAATATTGCTACAAAGACAAATTATATACTGAAATAGACTACTACAAGATGATAGAAAAAAGAAAACAAAATTATTTAAAAAAGAAGCAGATCAAAGAAATAATTGTAAAGCATATTATATCTTTATTATATTATATAATAGGATTATTAATTATAAACCTTATTATATATTAATAAGGATATAAGGGTTCATTGTTAAGATTAACTGATTAAATTGATAAAAAATCATCATTGTAAAATATTAATGTGTAAACTAAAAAAATTAATTGCAAAAAATGTTGACTATAAAAAATGGGTATTGTATGATGTAAGTGTAAGGGGAACATAAACAACTTATAATTGTATCTTAAGTAGTTAACATAATATCAATTGAAAGTAGTTAGACACCACTTAAGATACTAAATCTTAGGTGGTGTTTTTGTTTGTCTAGAAAGGAGCAGTAATGAAGAAAGTTTATTATCCAGAACTTGTTGGAGAGATGGCAAAAAAAGGAGAATCACAAACTTCACTTGCTAAATTACTGGAAATGAGTAGACCTGCAATAAGCAATAGATTAGCAGGAAAAACTGAATGGACAATAAGTGAGATTGATAAGTTATGTGAATACTTCGACAAAGACTATTACACATTATTTAAAAAAGAAAGTAAATAAAAAAAGAAAAGGAGAAAAAGGGAAATGGAAGATAAAAAAATGATGGAAATTATAAATAATAATTATAAGAAAGCAAGAATGGAAAATATTAAGAAAGCTAAAAAACAAGAAAAGAGAAGAAATGCAAAAGAAAGTGTATTTTTTATAACATTATTCTTTTACAGCATTGTAGTTGGAATATTAGCATTATTAGGATCACAAACAACTACATTAACAGGGGTATTAACTTATTTAGTAACATTTGCAGTTACAACAATTCTTATGAGTCTTTCAACTTATAAATTATTTAGATATTAGGGGGAAAGATATGGAAAAAAAACCAAATTACTATGCTGTTATTCCAGCAGATGTAAGATATGATACAGAACTAAAAGCAAATGAAAAAATATTATATGGAGAAATAACAGCTTTATTAGATAAATCTGGAGAATGTTATGCCAGTAATACTTACTTTGCTAATTTATATAAAGTTGATCCTAGCACAATAAGTAAATGGATTAATAGCTTAAAAGATAAAAACTATTTAGAAGTTGAATACATAAGGCAAGGAAATGAGATAAAACAAAGAAAAATTAAGATTAGGGGTATTGCCAAATGGCAACAGGGGTATTGCCAAAACGCCAAAGAGACTAAAGAAGAAGAAGATAAAGAAATATATAAAGAAAGTATTTTTGATGTAGTAGAAAAAAATTTAGGTAGAGTTTTATCTCCTATAGAAATAGAAGTTATTAAGAATTGGGATTATGATGAAGAAATTATAGTATTAGCTATAAAAGAAGCAATGTTACATAATGCTAAAACAATAAAGTATATAGATAGAGTTTTATTTAATTGGAAACAAAATAAATTAGAAACAATAACAGATGTTAAAAATTACATAGATGAATTTAGTAATAAAAAACCTAAACAAAAAGAAAAAGAAAATAATATTAGTTACTATAAAGAACTTTAATGAATAATGACATAGAAGAAATTGTATTAGGACATTTATTACTAAAACCAGAATTATTTAAAAGAACAGTAATAACAGAACAACATTTCCTATTAGATGAAAACAAATTTATTTTTAAGCTATTAAAAAAGCAATATGAAGATATTCAATCTATAAACATTATTGGATTAGTAGAATCATATAAATCTTCATTCACTACTAAATATCCTGCTACTAAAATTGTTCAAAGATTAACTGAACTACTATCAGATACATTATTGCAAGTTAATGATTATGATTACTTTCAAGATTTATTATTTCAAAAGTATATAGACAATGAAATGATGAAAGTTATTAATCAATTCAAAAATAAACAAATATCAAAAGAAGAAATGCTAGAAGTTATACATAAACTAGAAAGCATGAATATTAAATTGGATGACAATAAACTAAATGGAAAAGAAATATTTCAATTAATAAATGCTAAAAACAAAAATATAAGTTTTAGATTTAAAAAATTATCTGATACTGCTAATATCCAAGAACATGACTTAGTAATAATAGCTGCAAGAACAGGATTAGGTAAAAGTGGTTTTTGTCTAAACTTATTAGAAGATTTATCAGATCAATATAACTGCTTATATTTCAATATGGAAATATCTGAAAAACAATTATATCAAAGATTAGTTTCTATCAATTCTAAGATAGACATGAATTATTTAGATAATCCAGAAACTGAATATCAACAAGAAATAATAAAAAATGCTTGTGAAAATATTTCAAGAAAGAAAATAAAAATATATTCACAAGGACAGACAGTAGCAAGTATTAGAAGAAAGATTATGAATGAATGCAAGAATGGACATACTATAGCATTTATAGACCATGTAGGATTAATTAAATCAAAAAAGGAATCTACTTTATATGAGAATTTAACTGAAATAGTAAAAGAACTTAGACAAATAAGTTTAGACTATGACTGCACAATATTTTTAGTTAGTCAATTAAATAGAAGTGCAGATAATAAACAATTACCAAAAATATCAGAACTTAAAGATTCAGGGGAATTAGAACAATCAGCAACAACAGTAATATTAATGCATGATGAATTACAAGATAAGAATATTAGTAAGGATCAAGTAGATATTAGTTTCTTAATTGGGAAAAATAGAAATGGTTCTTTAGGAATGACTAAATATTCTTACAATAAATTAACTCAAAGATTTGATTAGGAGGAATTATGGAAAAAATAAATGAAGATCAAATAGAAAGATTATATGAAATTTTAAATAAATATTATATTCAATTAGATTGGATAAAAAAAGTATGCAATATCACTAATATTAGAGATATGTCAGTTTGGCAATATAATTACTTACTAATGATTATAAAACAGGTTAAAGAGATAAATGGTTAATACATATTTATTGAAGAAAAATATAGTGATATTGGATGAAAATGATTATAGAAAAAAAGTAAAAGGATTAAAAATGTATTTTAAAAAATCATATAAACATTTAACTTTTGAAATAATGCCTAGTTTAACTGAATATGGAAAAAAAGATGGAATCTATTCAATAGATATTCCTATAGATGAATTGTTCATAAAGTGCTATGGAAAGCTCCAATTATATTTTTCAGTAAAGAATGACTTAGTAATAATTGAAGATATTACTCCATGTGATATTTTACTTCAATGTCATAAAGGAATATTACCTATATATCATGGAATCCCATACTATCAAGAAAGAGATTTATTTAAACTAAAACTATTGGAGAAGAATAATGAAGGAAAAATTTAAAGAAATTAAAAGAAAAATAAAAAAGGCATATAGAGAACTAACAATTGATAAAAACAGATATTATTGGAAAAGAAAATATTATAAGACTTTAAAAGAATTGAAAGATGCTAATGAAAGAAATGAAACATTGTCAGATGATCTAAGAAGAATGTATTGCCAAAAGAATAATGCTAAACATTATTGGTATAGATTTTGTATATTGCTAAATATGATTGAGAAGGAAGAAAACAAAAGAGTGTAAATGAAAGAAATAAAAGAGTATGCATTGTATAAGGGAGAAAAATGTCTAGGTGTTGGTTCAATTAAAGAATTAGCAGAACAATTCAATGTGCAAGAAAAAACAATAAAATTCTATTTAACTCCTACTTATAAAAAAAGAGTTAAAAAAGGTAAAAATAGAAAAGAGTTGATATTAATTGAGTGAAAATAATACAATAATCCATTTTGAAGGATTAAAGCAAGTTACTAAAAGTTATATTCAATTCCAAGAATATGGATTCAAATATTATATTTATAATCCATTAACAGATGAACTAAAAGAAGAAATATTAAATAAAAACAGCATAGTATTTAATAAGCATTGTTATGAAGGATTAAGATTTTATATTGATAGGATAGGAGGAAATTAGTATGGAATTATGGATTAGAAGTCAAGATAGAGATATGTTAATAAAAGCTTTTGAAGTTAGATTAAATTGGCAAAATGATAAAGAAATAATATGTAATAGTTATACTTCCGATTGTTGCGATTATGATTATAGGTGTTTAGGAACTTATGCATCAAAAGAAAGAGCATTAGAAGTATTAGATGAAATAGAAAATTTTATATATACAGAAGTTAATATAGTAAATTCTCCATATGAAGCAGCTGATATAGAAGTTAAGAGTAAAATTTTGTGCAATATGACTAAGATTTTTGAAATGCCAAATAAATAGGAGGTAAAAATGGGTAAAGAAAAATATATGAAAGATTTTAATGGAGAAAAAATATTTTCATTAGAATATGATAAAGAAACATTAAAAGATATGGTATTAGAAAAACAAGAAGAAATAGAAAGACTAAATAATATCATAAATGAATTAGAAAACTATATAAAAGTTGAGTTAAAAGATGTTATTCCAATGTGGAATTTAAAAACACATTATAGTTTTGGAGAAAGTACTATATATGAATATATTTTAAATAAATTGCAAGAGCTAAAAGGAAGTGAAAAAGGAGTGATTTCAGAATTAACTGCAATAACACCAGAATATATGAAACATAGAATAGAAGAAGAAACACAGCAATATCAACAAGAAATAGAAAGACTAAATAAATTAATATCTCAAAGAGAAAAGAAATGGGAAAAATGGACTACTGAAAAAACTATTTTATCAACAAAAATGAGTGATTATTTATGCAAATATCAAAATATTAAAAGAGAATATACAAAGCAAATTAAAATATCTACCGATAGAAAAAAAGAAGTAAAAAGATTAAATAATATCATAAAAGAAGCACTTGAAAAATCAAAAGGTTTACAATATAGGTTTGGATATGTGCTTGATGATTTAGTTTATTTATTAATGCGAGAAAGTGATAAAGAGTGAGTGATTGGGTAGTAGAAACACCTTCATTTGAAGAAGATTTAATGAATAATAGAGTTATTATGTTAAATCAAAATGGGGTAAATAGAGTAGTAGAAATAATAAAAGAGAAAGACAAAGAAATAGAAGAACTAAATAATATCATAAATGAGCTTGAAAAATGGTTAAATTTTTTTAATGAAAATGGTTTAGTAATTGATTTAGGAGAAGGAAAACAAACAACAGTAATGCCTACATTAGCAATTTTAGAAAAAATACAGGAACTAAAAGGGAGTGATTAAATGTCTAGATACTTTCCAATCAAATATGGTAGAAGCACAGTTAGACCATTAAAAAAAGAAGATGCTTCTAATTTGATGATAATGCTTCAAAAGAAAAGAGATAATGAATCTAATGAACTTAAAAAGAAAATGTATGATAGAGATTATATTCTGGTAAAGTTAGGCTTAAATACAGCTTTTAGAATTAATGATCTACTTAAATTACAGGTTAATGAAAATCTTCTAAAAGGGATTATGTATATCAGAGAAAACAAAACTAGAAAAGAACAATATTGGGAATTGAATCCAAAATTATTTAAAGATGTTATGGATTACATCAATAGAAATAATCTATATGAAGGAGAATATTTATTCCCATCAAGAAAAGGGCATAATATTCCAATAACATCACAACAAGCATGGAATCGAATAAAAAAATATACAAAAGAGTTAGGGATTAAATATTTAGTGGGATGTCATTCACTTAGAAAATGTTTTGCAAGAACTTTTTATGAACAAACAAAAGACATTATAACTTTACAAAAGATGTTAAATCATTCTAGTCCACAAGTAACAATGATTTATATATGTTGGGATGATGAAGATCAACAAAAAGCAAGACAGGATTTTTATATTTAGAATAATTAATTTAGAAAAATGAAAAAAAGAATATTCACAAAAAAATTTAAGTAATAGGAATTTATTGAAAACAATTATGAAATATAAGGAAAAATTACACATAAGACATAAGAAAATGAATTTGAGAGAATTATGTCATTATGTAAAATTCAAAAGTGGATTTGGTTGGATAAAAATAATATCAATTTATCTAAAAGGAGAATATTATGAGTGCTAATGTAATACTAGATACAAATGATATAAGAGATATATGTAATTATTTGGATTATGTTTTAAAAGTGCAAAAAAAAAGACCAGATGAAGATTGGGATGATACTTTTTATAATCAATTAAGAATAAGGCAGCTGCAATATAAACTAAAACATAATAAAGGGTATATAGATCATGAGAGAAAGGTAAGAATCTTAAGAGCAAATATAGATGCAGGAATTGATTTGGAAAAGGAAACTATATAAAGCTAAAAGGCAACATAATATTCTTTTAATAATTTATTATAAATGGAAAATAAGGAGATTAAAATGGTAGAGAAAGCAATGGCAATAGGGTTACTAGGTTGTATATTATGTATGTTTGGATTTGTAGCATTGTTTACATATCCACCAAAAACTGAAAAGAAACCAATGACAATGGATGAGTGTTTACAAACAATAGGAAATTATGAATTATGTGAAAATAAAATGAGAGGTAATAATGGATGAAGTTGATTTCTATTTAGAAGATTTAAAAAGTAAGTTCAGGAAATTAAAAAATGTAGGTGGCTATAGTAAATATTATCTGTCATATAGTGGTGGTAAAGATAGTCATTTACTATATTGGTTTATTAAAGAATATAGTTATCCTGAATTTAAAGATATTGAAATAGTGGGAATAAATACATACATGGAACATCATGAAATACTAAATAGAATATTAAAAAACAGTGATGTTATATTAATGCCAAAAATGAAACCATTTGAGATAAAAGAAAAATATGGAATTCCATGTTTTAGTAAAGTTCAAGATGATTTCATAGACAGGTGGCAAAAAGGGTGTAGAAGCAAAAGCCTAGTAGATAGAATTGAAAGACAGACTTTCATAGGAAAAGATGGAAAGGAAAGACCACATAAATTTAAGTTAAACAGCAAAGCAAGAAATTTATTATTAAGTGGAAAGCTGCATAGAGTATCTCCAAAATGTTGCTTTTATCTAAAAAAGAAAACAGCACATGACTATGAAAAAAAGACAGGTAGAAGGGCAATATTAGGAGTTCGCGGAGATGAATCTATTATGAGAAAAGAACAATATAAATCCTGTTTCACAAAAACTTTAAAATTTACTCCATTACATGACTTAACTGATGAATTGCTTAATAAGATATATTCTAAATACAATATAGAAATACCTAGTGTATATCAACATATAGAAAGAACAGGTTGTATGGGATGCCCTTATGGTAGTCATTACGGAGATACAGAAAAAGAATTAGCATTATTAAATGATAATCAAAGAAAGTTTGTTATGGAATATTTTAAAGAAAGTTATGAAGTATTGGGAATACATAACCAAACAACAATATTTGATTTTATAGGAAGTGATAAAGAGTGAGTGAAGAAGAATTAATAGAAACATTAAGAACATTTGAAAAGAATAGAGTAGAGCAACTAGAAGAACCTGCAAGAAACCTATTTTATGCAATTATGAAAATAGCAAATGAAAGAGATAGACTAAATAA
>CAMOVA010000008.1 GCA_946626905.1 uncultured Bacillota bacterium
TCACCTTATAAAGTATATGTTTATAGATTTATGATATAATTAAATAGGAGAGTATATATGAAAAGAATTATTAATTTATTAAAAGAAAATGTTATATTTATAGTTATATTAATTGTTATGTTTATAGTTATGAGTTTCCCATTACCATATTATATAGATGGTCCAGGTGGATTAACAAATATAGATAAAAGATATAAAATAGAAAACGAATATAAATCAAAAGGAACAATTAATATGACATATGTATCTGAATATAAAGCAACAGTAGCTTCCTTCTTAGTAGCAAAGTTAAATAAAAATTTAGATATATATAAAAAGACTACAATACTTCCAGAAAATAGTAATGAAAAAGAAGAAGAACTTCGTGGTAAAATAATGTTTGAAGAAGCCCTTGATTCCGCACTTATTGTTGCTTATAAATATTCAAATAGTGATATTAAAATCAACAAAGAAAAAGTATTGGTAACATATATCTATAAAAAAGCTAATACTAATTTAAAAGTAGGAGATCAAATTATTAAAATAGATGATGTGAATGTCAGTAGTTTAAAACAATTAAAAAATATTTTAGAAAATAAAAAACAAAACAAAAAAATCACATTAAATGTAATAAATAATAAAAAAGAATATAAAAGATTTGCTTATGTTGATAATAAAAAGAAAATAAATATATTAATAAATTCTAATTATGAATTAAGTTTAAATCCAAAGATAAAAATCAAATATGAATCTAATGAATATGGTTCATCTGGTGGTTTGATGAATACCTTATCAATTTATAATAAATTAACAAAGGAAGATATCACAAATGGATTAACAATAAGTGGTACTGGTACTATTGATGTAGACGGAAAAGTAGGGGAAGTAGATGGAATTAAATATAAATTAAGCGGCGCTGTTAAAAAGAAAGCAGATATATTTTTAGTTCCAAGTAACAACTACAAAGAGGCTATCAAATATAAAAATAAAAATCATTATAAAATAAAAATAATAAAAGTTAATACTTTTAAAGATGCTTTAGATAAATTAAAAAGAGAATAAATATTCTCTTTTATTTTGCTTCTAAATATAAACTTTTATCATATATATGTTGTTTATCATTTAATGCTTTTATTTTTTGAGTATTAATCAAAAAGTAGTTATATTCTAAAAGATTTTTTCCAGTATTAGTTACAGGATCATCCCAAGTTAAATCTAAATGCTTCCATGAATTATTTACATATGCATAATTCCATATGTGTTTTTCACTAGAAATTTTATAACTTTTAATATTCATCTTTTCTAAAAACAATTCCATTAAATCAGTATAACCACCACATAAACTTACTTTATTAAATAATGGCCCATATGCTGTATTAGATTTAGTGTTTTTATCTAAAGGATTATTATTATATTTAGTATCATATTTTGTATTATTAATAATATAATTATGAATTGTTTTTATTTTCATTTCATTTGTCATACCAGGTTTAATTAATGATTTATATAAAACATCAATTTGATTATTAATTTTTGTAATATCCTCATTAGAGTATATTTTTTTAACATCAACTGTTATTTTACCAAAATGATTCATTGATATATGAATAGATTTATAACTATTAAAAGGATGAACATAATTATTTAAAGCACCTAATATTTCATTAGTAGGTTCAGTTAATTCAGCTATATCTTTTGAACAATCTTTATATTCATCACCACAATAAAACGAAAATTTGTGATATCCATTATTTAAAATAGTGTAGAAAACATTATATAATTCTTGTTTATTATTAGGATAAAAATTATCAGTATTTTGTACAAACATAAAATCATAATCTCTTTTATATGAATTAGAATCAGGAACTTCTATACTTTTTTTGTCAAAATAGTTTTTAACAACATAATCTGTTATATCATTTTTATAAAATACAACTAAAAATAATATAACTAGTAAAATAAAGCTTTTTATTACTGTTTTCATATAATCACCATTCTAATTATATCATAAAGATAATAAAAAAAATATCAATTAAGATATTTTATTTTAAATCATTTACTTTTTTAGTTAATCTTGATTTATTACGAGCTTTGAAGTTATCTGTAATAACTTTGTTAGCTGCTGCTTTATCAATTCTTTTAATAGCTACTTTTAATGCTTCGTTAGCTGCATCTTTATCTTTAGAAGCAACGGCTCTTTCTACATTTTTAATAGCTGTTTTCATACTTGCTTTATAATTGTTATTAATTAATCTTTTCTTTTCAATAGTTTTTACTGCTTTTTTAGCATTTTTCATATTTGGCATAATTTCACCTCCAAGTCATCAACATATACATTTTATCAAAAAAAACATAAAAAAGCAAATAAAAAGTACTATTTTATAATAAAAAAAAGACTTATATGTCTTAAATCATATAAGCAAAAATTGATGCTAGTATCGAAATTGACATAGCTAATAACATAAAAATTGCTAAAGCTCTAGCTCCTGTACTAGCTTTTTTAGTTTGTTTTGCCATAATATCACCAATATAATTATAATATATTTTTAAATAAAAAGGAATATTTATTAGATATTTTAATATAATTAATCAGGTGATACTATGATAAAAAACATGAGAAAAAGATTAAATAAAAAAGGATTGATGTTTTTATTTGGACTAGCTTTTATAGGATTTATATTTGGAATAATATTTTTATTAATAATTGGTGAATCAGATAAATCAATGGTATTATCATATTTAGATGAATATAAAAGTATGATACAAACATTTAATATACAGTTATTTAAAGATATACTAATAAACAATCTATTCTTTATTATAATAGTATGGATATGTGGTATTTCTATAATAGGTATACCAATAAACATTTTTTACTATTTTATTAAGAGTTTTATATTAGGATTTACAATATCTTCTTTTATACTGAAATATAAATTTAAAGGATGTTTAATAAGCTTATTATACTTGATACCTCAAAATATAATAAATATGTTATTGTTTACTATAATTACATACTTTTCAATAAATTTTTCTTTTGTATTAATATACAGCTTAACTAAAAAGAAAAACTTTAATATTAAATATAAATTTGATAAATATAGCAAGGTATTATTAATATGTATTGTAGGTGTTGTAATAACCAGTCTATATGAAGGATTTATATTGCCAATTATACTAAAAAAACTTTATTTTTTCTAAATAAATGATATAATAGTCATGAGTGTGATTAAAATGAAAAAAGTTGTAGTTGGAATAAGTGGTGGGGTAGACAGTAGTGTATCCGCACTTTTACTTAAAAAACAAGGATATGATGTAATAGGACTATTTATGAGAAATTGGGATGCTAATTTAAATAATGATACATTAGGTAATCCAACTCTTTCAAATAATATATGTCCTCAAGAACAAGATTATAATGATGCATTAGAAGTATGTAAAAAAATAGGAATTCCATTAAAAAGAATAGACTTTGTTAAAGAATATTGGGATTATGTTTTTAAGTACTTTCTTGATGAATTAAAAGCTTGTAGAACACCAAATCCAGATATTATGTGCAATAAGTATATAAAATTTGATATGTTTGCTAAATATGCAAAAGAATTAGGAGCAGATTATATAGCAACAGGACATTTTGCAAGAATAAAAGATGGTAAATTACTTAGAGGTGTTGATAATAATAAAGATCAAACATATTTCTTATCACAAGTAAGTAAAGAACAACTTCAAAATGTTTTATTCCCTGTAGGAGAATTAACAAAACAAGAAATTAGAAAAATAGCTCTTGAAAATGATTTGATAACAGCAAAGAAAAAAGATTCAACAGGTATATGTTTTATTGGTGAAAGAAATTTTAAAGAATTTCTAAAGAATTATTTACCAAATATTCCTGGAGATGTAATTGATATAGATACTAATGAAAAAGTAGGGGAACACATAGGTTTAATGTACTATACAATAGGACAACGTAGAGGATTAAACATAGGTGGTACAAAAGAAAGAATGTTTGTTGTAGGAAAAAATGTAGAGAAAAATATTTTATATATTTCATATGGTGATGATTCTAAATATTTATTATCTGACTCATGTATTATTGATAATGTTAACTTTATAAGTGATTTAAGACCAGAAAAATGTAGTGCTAAATTTAGATATAGACAACCAGATAACGATGTAGAATTAAAATATTTAGAAAATGGTGACATAGAAGTAATTTATAAACAAGGTGTAAAATCAGTAACACCTGGACAAGCATGTGTTTTATATCTAGGTGAAGAGTGCCTTGGTGGGGGAATTATAAAAGAGGTGAGAAAACAAGGCGAAAAGCTTTGGTATTTATAATTTACTTTTACTTTACACTTGACATTTGACATGTATTTGGTAAAATTATTATAGGAGGTCTTATAGATGAATAGATTAAATGATATACTTCATGAACTAGGTATTTCAAAAGTTAAATTAGCAAAATTTTTAGGTGTATCTCGTCAAATGATTTATAATTATTTAGAATTAGATGATATCAATAAGTGGCCAAAAGATAAAAAAGTTTTATTATTAAATTTGTTAGGTGTAAAGTCAGCAGAAGATATAGATAAAATTAAAGTTGATACAGATTATATAGTAGAGGTAGAGTCTCGTATTGAAACATTATTTGAAAATGCTAACAATCAAAATGATTTTAATACAGAAGATCTATATACAGGATTAACTGATGATAGCAGAAAATTATTGGCAAACATAATTGATATATTAAAAGAAAAATTAGAAGAAAAAAATGAAGTTAATTATAATACATTATTATACTTATATCATTTTTTACAATCATTAGAAAATACTAAAGAATTAAAATATCTATTAGGATATGTTTCAAAATCATGTGGATTTACTAAACCATTAGAGTTTGTATTTAATGAAGAAGAACAATTTGTATTTGAAAGTATCATGTATTCAGCAATGACTTTATATAATAGTCGTGACGCTGTTTCAAGTAATAAAATAGCTGAATCTCATAAACGTTTTGTAGATAAAATTGAATTAAGACGTGAAGAAAAAATTGGTAGAACAATGGCACTTAATTCATTAAAGATACAAGCATTAAAAGAATTAGGATATACAAGTATTACTGATACAAATGCAGTAGAAGTATATGAAAAGATTAATGAAATAGAAGCAAGAGGAAGTGTTCACTAAGCACTTTTTTCTTTATATCTTAAACTTCCGATAATGTATATTATGTTAACTTTTGTATTTTTGGTTCTTTTTATTAATAATTGTATAACTCAAATGTTACTTAGTATATCACTTGTATATTGTACTTCACTTATAGCTAATAAATTTAATAAATCTGAATAATAATTATATTTAAGAAGTTTTACAGATGATTCTAGAACATCAAATTTTTGATTTAACATATAATTATATATATATTAATTAATAATAATAGTATATATTCCCCTATCTTAGTAAAAAAACAAGTAGGGGGAGTGTATTTACAAATTTTACCATTATAATTCTAAATAGGATATCCATACTAATAATGGGTGATAGATATGAAGAAAAGAAGAGAATCTAAAGCAACAGATTCAGCAAGAAAAAATACAACAGCAAAGAGTATGAATTCAAGAAACGATTCAAAAGCTAAAAGCATGAATGCTAATTCAAACTCTAGAAGCTGTAATTCAAATAATGCTTCTGATGATATTGGTTTTTCAAGCAATAGTAGAAGCAAACGTAATTCTTCAAGAAATGAAGAATAAGAGAGTGTATACTCTCTTTTTTTGTTATTATCCCCTACTTTATCAATATAGTTGTTAAGAAAAAGATAATTCCTATAATAAATGATATGAATGTTATCGTTTTATGATTATAGGATAAAGCAGTGGCTAGTAGATCATTTATACTAATATATATCATAATACCTGCTATAGAAGCAAAAAGAAATCCTAAAACTCTTATATTTATAAAAGACTTTAAAAATATATAAGTTATAATAGCTCCTAAAAGTTCTGAAAAACCTGAAATAAATGTATATAATAAAGCTTTATTCTTAGATTTAGTTGAATAGTATATAGGAATAGCAATACTGATTCCTTCAGGAATGTTATGTAGAGATATAGCTATAGTCATTTTTAATCCTAAATTTATATCAGAATTAGTAGCGATAAAAGTAGCCATTCCTTCAGGGATATTATGCATTATTATTCCAAGCATTGTAACTACCCCTACTCTATATAGATTGTTATTATTATCAGGTATATATTTATTAATTAAAGAAGAAATAATAATACCTATATTTATAAAAATTAAAATATATATAATACATAAGCTATTATTAAAAATTATATTTAGTGAATTATATGATTCTGGTATTAAATCAAAGATAGAAATAAAAAGCATTACAGCACTAGCAAAAGATAAAGAACATGGTATAACAAGATTACTTTTAGGTTTGATAAATAGTATTAATAAGCTTCCTAATAACGTCGATAATCCAGCTATAGTAGTTAAAATAAATGCTAATAACACCATATAATCACCAATTAATTATATAAAAAAAAATAACGTTTTATTCGTTATTTTTTATATATTTTTTCGTCATTATTATCAATAGTAATATTATTATATAGTTTATAATCTGATGATAAATATGGCATTGCGGCTTCTACACCTAATACTTCGCATAAAGAATAAGAAAGATCATAATCTAATGTTTTAGTATAATCGAATTTCATTAATGAAATATCATTAAAGTTTTTGATCATACTTTCCCTTTCTTTATAGAATAAAGCACGTCTAGCGCAAACTATTTCTAAGCATTTAATAACAGTGTCTTGAGATAAAGTGAAGTTAAGGCATAATTTCCCGTACCATTTTTTTACTTCATTTATATTAAGTGAATATTTATCAGCTAATTGGTGTATCTTTTCTCTAATATCATCATTAACCATAGATACTATCCTCCTTATTACGAATATATTAACACTCTAAATATTGTTTGTCAAATCTTAATATTTACTAGTAATTCCTAAGTATTCTTCTAAAGAAAGCCAGTTACCATTGTTGTATAATTTAGTGGCAATATCAACTCCAACATACCTTATATGCCATGGTTCAAACATATATCCTGTAATAGATTCTTTGCCTTTTGGATATCTTATAATAAAACCATATTTATAACAATTATTGTTAAGCCATTTTCCTTCACTAGTATATTCAAAAGTTTGTTCAAGGCTATTAATATCAGCAGCTAATCCTGTTTGATGTTCAGAATGACCTGCACGCGCTGAATATCTATCAGCGGCATTTTTGCCATCTCTAGCAGCATAATTATTATATAAGGATTGTTGTGTTTGATATGATCTAAAACCACTGATTATTCTTAAATTTATATTACTTTTTTTAGCATCATTTTGCATCTTATTAAAATTAGTCATAAAATCATTTAATAAAACTCCAGGATTATAATTACTAGGTAATGAATAAGTTTTATTTGCTATTAATATACCATTTACATAATATATTCCATTTTTCTTTTCTATTTTATAACCTTTTGAAGATAAAGTAGATGTATTAGTATTTAAATTCTTTTTATCTACTACATTTAGTTTAAAATTAGCTTCTGTTTTATTAGAACTTTTATCAATTATTACATATTTTAAGGAATATACACCTACTTTATTTATATTATATGTTCCTTCTACTTTTTTTGATAATTCATCTTTAGAGTTATCAGAAATAACAATATTTTCAAATAAATCAATGTTTGTTCCTTTATAAATAGAAATATCTTTTACTCCAGTAATTGTAGGTTTTTCTTCATCTATAACTGTTAATTTAACACTATATTTTTTATCATTGTACTTAAAATAACCTTTATATATTCCTGAATAAAAAACTCTATTATTATCAGATTTAATATCATTAAAAGTTAACTCAGTTGCATTAGAATCATCAATATAATCATTAATATTTGGAATATTCTCCCCTACTTTTATAGTTATATTCTTTTCATAAGTTAGATTGTCTTTTTTATTGTTTTTTAGCATAAATACAGCTATTATCATTAATAATATAATAATTATTGTACTTGTTATTAAACTAGTTATTTTATTCATACTATCACCATTATTATTATAACATAAAAAGAAGCAAGATGCTTCTAATTTCCGTTATCACGATAAATATTTAAATTATCTCCATATGTTGTACTGTATTTTGAACCTGTAGCAGTATATTTAGCTGAATTAATTGTATTTGTTACTTTTTCTAAATCTTTGTATTCATTTAACGTTTTAGTATTATTTGTAACCATACCTTCAAATATTAAATTATCATTAGCTTTTGTAATAAAATAAATCATTGAATCTGCTTCTTCAATTACAGCGCATGTGATAAATTCTCTATTTAATGAATTTCTTATTTGTGGATCCACTGCTTCAACTCCATTACTAACTAATTTAGTTTGTAAATCTTTATAAGAAGTTTTTAAAGTGTCAAAATTAACTTGAGATATTTTGATAGAATATTTAAAATCACCTGTTGTACTTGATATGTATAAAATTCCATCACTTTCATAATAATTATATCCATCTAATTTATTAAATTCAAAACCATTATATGTAATTGTTGTTTCTTTTGTTTTTTTAGTATCATTAGTTTTTTTCTTATCAGTATTGCTAGTATTATTGGTATTAGAAGAAACATTACTTTTTTTAGGCATTGTCAATATCATTATAGCTACTAAAATAATAACTAATATGAATAATATAAGAACTAAAGTCTTTTTCTTTTTAGGCTTTTTTTCTTCAGGTTCTTCATTAATAGAATTATTAGTATCTATAGGTTTAGATGTATAATTAGAACCCATTGAATTATTGTTGTATTGTGCGTTATTATAACTAGTGTTAATTGAATTTACATTTGAATTAACGCTATTAGTATTATAATTTGAATTGAATTGATTTATCGAATTGGTATTTGGATTAACATTATTATTATAATTAGAATTAACTTGATTCATTTGGTTAATATTAGGTTGTATATTATTATAATTTGGATTAACTTGGTTTATTGAATTAGTATTAGAACTAACATTATTATAATTAGGATTAATTTGATTTGCTGGATTAATACTAGATTGCATGTTGTTATAATTAGGATTAGTTTGATTAATACCATTTTGAATATTATTATAATTATAAGTATTTCCTGAAGTATTAAAACTATTGTTAATAGGATTAACATCTACTTTAGTACCACAATAACGACAAATTTGATCTCCTGGATAAATAACATTACCACATCTTTTACAATTCATATTTGCATCCCCTATCTATTATATATAAATAATATAGCACAAATAATAAAAAAAATAAAGAATAAACTACTTTATTTTTTCTAACACAGAATGTTCTTTATTTGTTTCTAGGCCAAAGTTATCAAGAATTGTATATCCTATATGATCAAACGAAATTAAAGGTTCTAATCTCTTTCCGTTTTCAATATTTTTATGATAGAAAACAATTGGAGTATTTTCTCTTGTATGATCTGTTCCTTTATATGTAGGATCATTTCCATGATCTGCTGTAATTATTAATAAATCATCTGCTCTTAAATTATTTATTATTTCTGGAATATAATTATCAAATTCTTTTAATGCATTTGCATAACCAATTGGATCTCTTCTGTGTCCATATTTTGAATCATAATCATTTAAATTAGCAAAGCAAAGACCTATAAAATCTTTTTTTAATGTACTTATAATATTATTAATTCCATCAAGATTATCTTTTGTTTTAGTACTACCTGTAATACCACAATTGTTAAAAACATCACTTATTTTACCTATTGATAAAACTTCATAGTTGTTATCTTTTAGTGTATCTAAAACAGTTGTATGAGCAGGATCTAATGCATAATCATGTCTATTTGGAGTTCTAGTAAAATTACCAGGAGTTCCAATATATGGTCTAGCTATAATTCTTCCTACTTTCCATTCATCTTTTTTAGTTATTTCTCTTGTGAATTCGCATATTTTATATAATTCTTCAAGAGGAATAATTTCTTCGTGAGCAGCTATTTGAAGTACAGAATCTGCAGATGTATATACTATAAGAGCTCCTGTTTCCATTTGTTCTTTTCCTAACTGTTTTATTATTTCAGTTCCTGATGCAGAACAATTACCAATAACTTTTCTACCACTAAAATTTTCTATTTCTTTAATAAGTTCATCAGGAAATTTAGAGAATGTTTTAAAAGGAATTTCAGTTATTACACCCATCATTTCTAAATGGCCTGTTAATGTATCTTTTCCATTACTTATTTCAATTCCTTTTGTATAACAACTAATAGTTTCATCTTCGTCATTGTTACAAGATAAATTAAAGAAACCCATTTTCTTTAAATTAGGATATTCTTGTTCTACGCTTTCTGTTGCATGCATAAATGTATTTGTACCAAGATCATCATATTTATAAGCGTCTTCTGCTGCGCCTACACCTACTGAATCTAATACAATTAGAAATATTCTTTTAAACATTTTTTACCTCCATTTAATTTTGTTTTTAACATCATTAATATTCATTAATTTTTTAAATTCTTTTAATAATTCTTCTTGAGCTCTAGGATCATAAGGTAAAAACTTAGTTTTAACTTCATAATCATTTGAAAGAATAAACCAATCTTCATTACAAATAATATAATCATATTTAGTAATATCTATTGGATTGAAATTTTCTTTTTTATCAGCTTTTTCTAAATCAGAAATAGGCATACAGTCAATTGATTTATAATATATTTCATTAACTTTATCTTCAATAATTGTTCTGTTTTCACGTTGATCTTTTGTATATAAATAGTTTTGAAATCTCTTTGTTTCAAACATTAGTTTTGGATCATATATTTTCTTTTTGTTATAATCTCCAGCTATAACATAGTTTTTTATTTCTCCTTTAAATAAATCACAATAAAAATCAACGTTTTCTTCTATATCTGTTAATGATATTTGTTTAAATTCATTCTTATCAATATAACCATGTAAATTGCTTAATGTACAAAATTCAATTTTTTCTTCATTATAAC
The DNA here is from genome assembly GCA_946626905.1 of uncultured Bacillota bacterium. Taxonomy (GTDB): domain Bacteria; phylum Bacillota_I; class Bacilli_A; order RF39; family UBA660; genus OMSK01. Next base: position 11,059 of record CAMOVA010000008.1, read on the forward strand.
TTTTTTTGATTATTTCATTATAACATTTAACAATAGCTTTTTTTATAAAAGGAATTTTTTCTTTATTTATATAGTTTGGTTCAATTCCATTACCATATAATCCATTGCCAATTCTAACTAAAGGTACAATATATGTATTTCCTTCATCATCTTTAATTTCAATAATTCCACCATTTGGATTTGTTAAGCAGAATTTATAAAAATCTCCACCAATACTTCCAGGCCTTAGACAACATTTTGTATCGATTCCTATAGTTAATAATTCATCATCATTTTTTGTTAATACTTTATAAGAGTATCCATCTTTTGTTGTACCATCAATTAGTGGTATTGAAGAACAATATTTTTTCTTACTTTCTTTATATACTAACTTTAGTTGATCAATTATTTCTTTTTTAGAAGCTTGTACAAAATCATTTGAAAGAATTGTTTTAGAAATAGCTTTAAGTGGAATATCAATTTCATCTGTAGTTAAATTATATTCTATTATTTTATAAGCTTCCAATATACCTAATAAAGAATTTGGACTATTTAAATTGTTTTCTTTTAATTTAGTATTTATATAATAATAATTATTAACTACATTTATAAGTTCAGTATTATAATCTAATGCATTGTTATTAAAGACCATTCTAAGTAAACAATCATTGTCACTTTTTGTATTACCAAGTAAAAATTGCTCCAATGATTTATCCATCATAGTATTATTATAAATATCAAACTTAGTGTGTTCTACATCAAATTTTCCAAATAAATTAAATAATTCTGGAACATTTAATGGTTCTCTTTTATAATCACCAAATTCATTTATATAATTCTTTCTGTTTGCTAATCTCAAACTATTTTCACGTTCAGCTATAACATATTTTATTGTTTCGCTTAAATAGTGATAAAATTTTTCATCATCTTTATTAAGTTGATATGAAACTTTTAATTCATTAAAAACAGAATTAATTAAATGTTCATCCCCTATTTTAAGGTTTCTAAGAATTCTAGTATCATTGTTATGAATAGATTTTTGTAGTTTTTCAACTAATTGATACTTAAAAAATTCATCTGGATTTTTAACACGATATTCTCTTCTATCTTTTGTGAATTTCAAATCAGCTTCTCGTGTAAGTGATTTATTATTATCATAAGTAAATTTATTATTTAAAATTTTTAAACTGTTATCAAGTCCAAATAAACAGTACATTTTATACCCAGTAATAAAAATTTCTGTTTCACTGGCTTCACCCATTGTTTTTAATTTATCAAATATTTTATTTAAATGTTTACCATTTAATTGTTTTATTAAATCCATAGATATTTGATATTCATTATATTTTTCTTTTGAAAAAATGCTTTTATCAACAACTAAATCAAATTTATCAAAAATGTATAATTGATTATATGTATCAATTTTATACATTTGTAATATATTACGCTTAGCAATCCCATTTATATCAAAATCACAAAACTTCTTCATCAAATTATTTATCATACTTGAATCAATAGTATTTGTTTTAACTATAATATTAAATTTCAAATCTTCATAATTTTTAGAATTACTTATTTCATTTTTGATATCATTATACATATCACTAATTAATTTTAAATCATCATTTGTAGAATTAGGATTATTTTTATATAGATAGTTATTTATATTATTAATACATTCTTTGTATAAAATATCAGGCATTGAAGATAAAATAACACCTAATTCATTATTTTTAAAATTTATGAAAGCCTCTGGATGTTTGATTATTAGTTTTTGATCATTAAAATCAAAAATATTAAATTTTGAGACTTTATCTATACAAGATTTTAATAATTTTTCTACTAAAGAACTATTATTTACAATAGATTCCTTAGTTTTAATACTTCCCTTTTTAAAAACATAAACTATTTGTTTAATATCACATTTTAAAAAGTTAGGATCATTTACTAATTCTAATTGTTTATCTTCATCTAATTTATCAAAGGTCATAATAAAATTAACATAACCTAATTCAAAAATATTCATATAATCCTCCTAACTATGTGGATGGTATTCTTTATAATTTGTTTCTACAAATTTATTTGATACGTTTGTATATATTTGTGTTGTTGAAACATCACTGTGCCCTAGTAATTCTTGAATAGTTCTTAAATCAGCCCCATTTTCTAACATATGAGTAGCAAAACTATGTCTTAATGTATGAGGTGAAAAATCTTGTTTTATAGCTTTTTCTTTAGCAATCTTTTTAACTATTTTAAAGAAACCTTGCCTAGTCATATTAGTTCCTCTACTATTTAAAAATAAATAATCTGTATTAAACTTAATAAAATCTTTTCTATAACCATTAATATATAATTTTAAATATTCTATAGCGTAATCACCTAATGGTATAATTCTTTCTTTTGAACCTTTACCCATCACTTTTAAAGTACAATTCTCTATATTGATATCATGTATTTTAATATTAATAAGTTCACTTATTCTAATTCCTGTAGAATACATTAATTCAAGCATAGCCTTATTCCTATAATCATTTTTATTTGTTAATTCAATATCTAATAATTTATTTACATCGTCAATAGATAATACTTTAGGTAATGTTTTTCTTGTTTTAGGCATCGGTATATTTAACATAGGATTTACTTTTATAATATTTTCTTGATTTAAATATTTATAAAAGCCTCTAAAAACTGTTATGAAATGAGCAATTGTTTTATCAGATTTAGATTTATTTTCATTAATAAAATTAACTATATCATCTTTAGTTAGTTTAGTAATATCGCCTTTAATATAGTCTTTTAATTCATTCAAATCATTTTCATAAGACTTAATTGTATTATCACTATATTTCTTTTCAATAAGTAAATAATCTAAATAATCATTCATAACTATCCCCATTATAATTATATCAGATTTATCATAATATTGCGAAGTTTTTGTAAATATAAAGTAAAATATGTTAAAATATTTATAGGTGATATTATGGAACCATTAGCAATCTTACTACGTCCTAAATGTTTGGACGATGTTATAGGTCAAAAACATTTAATTGGTAAAAATAAAGTTATTAGAAATTTAGTTAATAATAAACGTATCTTTTCTATGATATTATATGGACATCCTGGTATTGGTAAAACAACATTAGCTATTTCTATTGTAGAAGAACTTAATTTAAAATATAGAACATTAAACGCTGTAATAAATAATAAAAAAGATTTTGAAATAGTTGTAGAAGAAGCAAAAATGTATGGCGGTATTGTCTTATTAATGGATGAAATTCATAGATTAAACAAAGATAAACAAGACTTATTACTACCCTATTTAGAAAGCGGACTTATAACTTTAATAGGTATGACTACAGCTAATCCATATCACAAGATAAATCCTGCTATTAGAAGCAGATGTCAAATATTTGAATTAAAATCTCTAACTAAAGATGAAATAATCGATGGTATTAATAGAATAGAAAATAAAAAAATATTAAAAGGTATTAAAATAGATGAAGATGTAAAAGAATACATTGCTTCTTTATCAAATGGTGATATGAGATATACATATAATTTAATAGAAGTAGCATACTATTCAACAGCTTCTCATCACATAACATCAAAAGTAATAGAAAACATTAATAATAAGCCAGTTTCTTTTTATGATAATAATGAATCAGGTCATTATGATGTTATAAGTGCATTTCAAAAATCAATAAGAGGTAGTGATGTTAACGCTTCCTTACACTATTTAGCAAGATTAATTGATGCCGGAGATTTAGATATAATATATCGTAGAATGACTGTAATAGCTTATGAGGATATAGGATTAGCTAATCCTTCTATAGGACCTAAAGTGGATGCTTGCATAAATGCATGTGAAAGATTAGGACTACCAGAAGCAAGAATACCATTAGGTGATATGGTTATCGAAATGGCTTTATCTCCTAAATCAAATAGTGGTCATATTGCTCTTGATGAAGCTTTAAATGATATAGCTAAAGGTAATATTGGAGATGTTCCAAATCATATAAAGACAAATTCAAAAGATTATAAATATCCTCATAATTATCCTAATTCATTTGTTAAACAACAATATTTACCAGATAATTTAAAAAATAGAAAATATTATAATCCTAAAACAACGAGTAAGTATGAACAATCATTAAAAAATATATATGAAAAAATAGAAAAAGCCTCAAAATAAGGCTTTTTTTATACACTTAAATAGTCTATTAAAGTTTGAATATTAATACCAAAGATAATCATTATAATAGCAGCTATTGCTAGAAATGGTCCAAATGGTATTTCATGACTTTTATTTTTATTTAGTAATATGAGTGATATTGGTAAACCTATAAAAGAAGCTACACAAATTGACATACAACTAGTTGGCCATCCAAAATATAAACCATATATAAACATCAATTTGATGTCTCCACCACCCATTGATTCTTTACCAAAAATAAAGTCACCTATTTCTTTCATAGCAAACATAATTAAGAACATAATAACACCATTTAATAAGCTATTTAAAAGATAGTTTATACCATGTCCTATAAATATTTCAATAATTAAAAGAATTCCTGTAACAATCAATACTTCATCTGGAATAATCATAGTTTGATAATCACTTATTATTATAATTAAAAGTGCTGAAATAAAAGTTAAATTAATAAGTAAATCAATTGATAACCCAAATAATACATATGATATAGAAAATAAGATACCAGTAAAAAATTCAAAAATAGCGTAAAAAGGAGATATTTTACATTTACAATTTTTACATTTTCTTCCTAAAAATAAATATGAGAATATAGGTATTAATTCTATAGGAGTTAATTTATGCCCACATGAAGTACAATGAGAAGAAGGAAATACTATTGATTCCCCTCTTGGTAGTCTATAACCTACAACATTATAAAATGAGCCTAATACAATTCCTAAAATAAAGAATACAATGATGTAATATAATGTCATAAAATCCTCCTGTTACATATCTTGAACTGCTGAATACATATTAAACATTGGAATGATGATTGATAGTAATATAATACCAACACCAAGTGTTAAGAATATTGTTAAAGCTGGTTCAATGAATGTTTTAATTCTTGTTACTGCATTTTTATGCAAATCTTGATAATATACAGATACTTTATGCATCATTTCTGATAATTCACCAGTAGCTTCTCCGGTAACTATCATTTCATAAGCAGGTACTGGGAATGCCCAATGATCTTTAAATGCTTCTGAAATTTTACCACCACGAGCTAAGTTAGTGATAGTATCCAATATTAACATTTTATATATTTCATTATTAGTTATTTTATTTAAAATTTCCATAGAATCAGTTATTGGAACGTTATGAGCAAGTAATGATGAGAATGTTTTTGTAAACATTGTAACCTCATTATATATAATAACATTTCCAATAATTGGAAGACGCATTGCTCCATATTGGCAAACTGCACGGAAACCTCTAACCTTCTTATATAGCATAATTAATATAACAAAGAATAGAATAACCGCTGGAATAATTAAGAACCAGTAATGAGTTAAAACACCACTAATTCCTAAAATAATTTGTGTTATAAGTGGTAGTTTAGTATCCATAGTATCATATATTTCAACGAATTTTGGAACAACATAAACCATTACAAATATCATAACACCAATTGCAACTGTGAAAACAATTGATGGATAAGTCATAGCTGTAATCATTTGTTTTCTAGTAGCTTCTGCTTCTGTATAATAATTTGCCATATCATCTAATACTTCTGGAAGAGATCCTGTCATTTCAGCTGTCTTAACCATGTTAATTAATAATTTAGGGAAAGCTACATTTTGTTTTTCCATTGCAATACTGAAACTTTCTCCTATTGTTAATTCATATATAACAGATCTAAATATTTTTTGATATGTTTTCTTCTTATATTGTCTAGATATAATTCTAAGAGCTTCCACAAGAGGAATACCGGCTTTAATATAAGTAGATAATTGTGTTAAGAAGAAAATTAAATCTTTATTTTTAAATTTAGTTTTATTTGTGTTATTACCAGCATGAAGTAATTGAATTAAAGTACTAGTTTTAATACTATAAACTTCATACCCTTCACTTAATAAATAAGAATGAACTTCTACTTTTGAATAAGCATTAAAGTAATCTTTTATAATCTTTCCATTTGGGGCTTTAGCAACATATTGATATAATTGTTTTTTATCACTTTTAATAGCATCCTTACCTTCAAAATCAATAAGTAATGCTTGACGTTTAATATCACGTCTATTTTTTCTATTTTTCGCAAATGTATTATTACTTAATTTATTTGATAATCCAGCAAAGAAAGCACTGATTCCTTTGAAAAACTTACCTGTTTTCTTACCTAAAGTTTCTTTTTCTAAAGTTAAATCTTTATTAATATATACTTCTTTATCTTTTTCTTTTTTCTTTTTCTTAGCGTCTTTAGCTTTCTTTTTATCAGCTAATAATTTTTTCTTTTGTTCAATTTTAGCTAATCTAGATTCTTCTTTTAATCTATATTCCTTATTTTTTCTTACAACAAAATCTTTTAATAAATCCCCGCTAATAGGAATATCAGGTTCTTTTATTTCTTTAACCTTTTGTTTTTTAGTTTCAGGAATAGCTTTTTTAACCTTATTTACTTTAGTTTTTGAAGCTTTCTCTGCTTTTTCGTTTTTATTTAGTAATTTAAAAGGGAGTTGTAAAGCAAATAATGCATATTTAAATACTTTAAAAATGCAATAAGAAAAATAAAGGAAACTTTTTACTATATCTTTTCCTAGTTCAATATGACCATATGGTATATATTTAAAACCAGTTAAGACATAAGAAAAAAACTTATAAACTAGTATCGATATAAATAATATACCTTTAAATGGATAAGACAATATTTTGATAATGCTTTTCACAGTAACACCATCCATTCTCCCTTATTATTACTTTACTATTAAATTATATCATATTTTATAAAAATGTAAAACATTTTACACAAATTTCATATAATATTTTAGAAAGGAAGATATTATGAATTATTATAACCCTTATTTTTCAATGTATCCTTATGCTTCAAGTACTTTAAAAACAGGTTTATTTTCTAAATTATTTTCTAGCATAAAAGGAATTAACTTTAGTTCTATAATATCTGGAACTGGTAAAACACTAAATGTTATAAATCAAGCATTACCACTAGTTAAACAAGCAAAACCAGTATTAAATAATGCGAAAACTATGTTTAAGGTAATGAATGAATTTAAAAAAGTAAATACTCCAACAATCAATAAAAAGAAAGAAAATATAAGTACTATAACTTCAAAAAAACAAGAAAAATCAACTGCTGGTCCAAATTTTTTCATATAAAAAAAGCATTATAAATGCTTCTTTAAATAGTTATTTTCTTTTATAAGTTTTATTCTTTTTAAAACATATTTTTTAGGTAATTTAGTTAATACAGTGTTATTTTTTTCTATACAATAATTAATATATTCTTTATTACTTAAATTTATTCCATAAGTATAGTTATAATGATTATATTTTCGTTTACCTTTTTTAAATTTGATAACTGTATAAAAAATCTTTTTATCTTCAATAATTGCTTCTGTATCAATATAGAAGCCTTTTTTAATAATATTTTTTCTAAGTAAATATAAATCATTATGAGAACTTATAATTAAATTATTAATATTATTTGTATCTTCTAGTATTTTTAAAATAGTTTTAGTTCCCATACCTGACAATATAATTGTATTATTATCAGGTATAGTTATACCATTTAATCCATCAGTAATTCTAACATCTATTTCATTTGTTAAATTATACTTTTCTATATTAATTAAAGCACCTTTAATAGCATTTTCACTAATATCAGCTGCGATACATTTGTTTTCATTATATTTTGTTAAATAAATATCTATTAACGCGTGATCACAACCAACATCTATAACATTAGTTTTCTTATCTACTAAATCACATATAGTTTTTAATCTCTTTGATATTTTCATTATTCACCCATATAATCTTTTAATTTTCTTGATCTTGATGGATGTCTTAATTTACGTAAAGCTTTTGCTTCAATTTGTCTAATTCTTTCACGAGTTACACCAAACATTTGCCCTACTTCTTCTAATGTTCTAGATTTACCATCTTCAAGTCCAAAACGTAATCTAATAACTTTTTCTTCACGTTCAGTAAGAGTTTGTAAAACGTCAGAAATTTCTTCTTTTAAAAGTTCATTAGTCGCATATTCTTCAGGACTAACATTTCTTTCATCTTTTATAAAGTCACCTAAGTGAGAGTCATCTTCTTCACCTATCGGTGTTTCTAAGCTAACAGGATCTTGACTTATTTTATATATTTCTCTAATTTTTTCTACAGGTAATCCCATTTTCTTAGCTAATTCATCTTCAGTTGGTTCTCTATTAAGTTCAAGAGTCATTTGACGTTGAATACGAGCTAATTTATTAATAGTTTCAACCATATGAACTGGAACTCTGATAGTTCTAGCTTGATCAGCTATTGCTCTAGTTATAGCTTGTCTAATCCACCAAGTAGCATATGTTGAAAATTTATATCCTTTAGAAACATCAAATTTGTCTACTGCTTTCATTAGACCAATATTACCTTCTTGAATTAAGTCAAGAAATAACATTCCACGTCCAACATATCTTTTTGCTATACTAACAACAAGACGTAAGTTAGCTTCTGCTAATTCTGCTTTAGCTTCCTCATCACCTTCGATTATTCTATCAGCTAATTTTAATTCTTCTTCCATAGATAACAATTTAATTTGACCTATTTCTTTCAAATACATTCTTACAGGATCATTAATTGTTAAATCTTTAGTTAATAAATTATCATCAAGGATTAATTCTTCTCCAGAATCATCATCATCTTCACTATCAACTACTTTTATATTATTTTCACTGAAGATATTATATAATTCATCTAATTCTTCTCCAGTAAGTTCTAATCCTTTTAAGAAACCTGCTAATTCCTCATAAGTGATAAAACCTTTCTTTTTACCAAGTTCTAAAAGTTCTTTTTTTCTTTCTTCAAATGTTTTAATTTCATTCATCATATTTATCTACCTCTTCATTATTTTTTTGAATTTCTAATATTTTTTGTGCATATTCAGCTTTCTTTAAAGGATCAATTTCTAATTTCATTAATTCTCTTAAACGCTTACTTTCTACTTTAATATTATAATTTTTAATTGTTTTAATATAATCTAATATTTGTTCAGTTGTATAATTATCATTTAAATTTAATAAGTTAATTTCATTAATAGTATTAAGTTTTTCATTATCATCATTTAAACTAATCATTAAATCTGAAACATTTATATATTTATTTGTTTTATAAAAATAATATATTTCAAATGCTAATGCACGATATTTATCTGTTGGCATATAACCAATATGCTTTTGATATAATTTTATAACTTCAGCATTATTAAGCATATAATATAATAAATATTGTTCTGCTTTTACATACATATTTGTTTTTTTAGGAGTTTTAGGAATTACAATTTCCTTTTTTACCTCCTCTTTTTTATTACTTAATTTACTTTTAAGTAAATCTGTATCTAATCCTGTTTGCTTACTAATTTTATTTATAGTTATTTCTCTTAATATGTCATCATTTATTTTATCTAATTCTTTTAAAATGTCATTTACATATTCACTCATATCTGTAGAATTATCTAAATTTTTGTTATTTTTTAAATATTCCAATTTAAATTCCATTATATTAATAGGATTATCAAGTATTCTTTTAAATTCCTCGCCACCATTTTTTAAAATAAATTCATCAGGATCTAAATTATCTGGTAGTCTTACTACTTTTGGAGTTATACCTAATTTTATTAATTCATTAGCGCATGAATAAGTAGCGTGAGCTCCTGCTTGATCTCCATCAAAGCACAATATAACATCTTTTGCCATTTTCTTTAAAAGAAGTGCTTGTTCTTTAGTAACAGCAGTACCCATACTTATAACAACATTTTTAACACCTATTTGATAAGCTCTAAATAAATCAAGGAATCCTTCCATTATGATTATTTTATTTTGCTTTCTAGCATCTTCTTTAGCGTTTCTATAATTATATAAGATATTACCTTTTTTAAAAATTTCAGTTTCTTTTGAATTTTTATATTTAGAAGGTTTTTCATCTTTATATTCTTTATAAATTCTTCCAGAAAAAGCCACTATATTACCATTTAAATCTTCAATAGGAAAAATGATTCTATCACTAAATGTATCATAATATTTAAAATTACTTTTATTAAATAAACCGCTTCTATCTTTTAGTGAATTATCATATTTATTCAATAATTTTTCAAGTTTATTGTCATTAAGTGATAATCCTAATTTAAATTTTTTAATGATTTTATCATCAAGTTTCCTATCATATAAATATTTCTTAGCTTCTAAACCAGCATCGGTATTTAAATTATTTTGATATAATGTAGCAGCAATATCATACATGTTATATAATTCATTATCCTTTGTTTTAGTGTTGCTACTTTTAATATTAATACTAATTCCTGCTTTGTCAGCACACATTTTTACAGCCTCTATAAAACTTATGTTTTCATAATCTTGTAAAAACTTAAATACTGTACCTGTTGCACCACATGAAAAACAAGTAAATATTTGTTTTTCTCTTGATACACTCATACTAGGATTAGTATCATCATGAAATGGACAAACACCAAAAAGATTCCTACCTCTACTAGTTAGTGGAATGTAGGATGATATGATATCTACTATATCAACACTATTTTTTATATGATTTATTGTTTCTGTATCTAAACGTTGTCCATTCATAATATACTCCCTAATATTAATATACGACAAAACTTTTAAAAACCCTTTTTTATTTTTAATATTTTTTAAATTTTTGAATATATTATAACTGAGGGATAATATGAATTTAAAAAGAATATTAATAATTAATGTGGTTTTATCATTTGTTTTGAGTTTTATAACACATTTTGTATATCAAGTATTTCCAAATACCTTTACTTCTATTTTCTTTCCTGTAAACGAAAGTATTTGGGAACATATGAAAATGTTATTTACAACAATACTACTGTCAAATTTAATTATACTTATTATAATTAAAAAATATGATATTAAATATAATAACTTTTTATTTTCTGTATTCATACAAGCATTTCTTTCAATACCAATATTTTTATTGATGTTTTTACCATATAATTACTTTTTTAAAGAAAATTTAATAATAATATCAATATTTATGATAATAACATTT